>JBBSLM010000267.1:0-3875 GCA_038255245.1 Sphingomonadales bacterium | reverse complement strand
CGGTGGCGGGCGTGATGCTGTGGCAGGCGATCAGGCGGGAGGCGAGAGCGACCGGATCCAGGGTCATGCTGCCACCCCCGCCGCGCGGCCTCGCGATCGAAAGGTCCGGAAAGTCCGGGGGTCTCGCGCACGTGCGCGCGTACGTGCGCGCGAGGAAGTGCGAGGTGAGCGGAGCCGATGTGAGGAATGAACCATGCCCGCCACAAGATCAGTCGAAATCCTATCTTGCAAGCCCGGCCCGGCTTTCCTTTAAGCCTATCCCCATGCCCAAGCTCGATCTCGACGCGATCCCGCAGACCAATGCGACCGGCTATCCGCCGCCCTACGACGCGCCGATGGCGAAGCGGCACTACCGCCGCCTCGCGCCCGCCGCGGGCCTCACCGATTTCGGCGTCAGCCATGTCGTGCTCGAACCCGGCGGCATCTCCAGCCAACGGCACTGGCATGAGGGCGAGGACGAATTCCTCGTCATGCTCTCCGGTGAGGCGGTGCTGGTCGAGAATGACGGCGAATCCCCGCTCGCACCCGGCGATTGCGTCGCCTGGCCGAAGGGCGAGGCCAATGGGCATCAGGTCGTGAACCGTTCGGACCAGCCCTGTATCTTCATCGTCGTCGGCATGCCGGCGGCGAGCGACTGCCATTATCCCGACATCGACCTGCATTTGCCGGGCCGCGGCTCGTTCACGCGAAAGGACGGTAGTACGTTTCCAGATGCGAATGTCCGCTAAGGGTGGAAAGCGGACATTCGCGATCTAACTTCTCTGACCGCTATCCTGAGCCGAAACGCAGCCCAGCAAGCCCTCGATGGGCTCTCACACGCTGGCTAACTCCCGCCGAAGTTCAACCTGATCCCAGCATTGGCGACGAAGCCGTCGGTCGGCGCCCAGGCGTCCACCGTCCAGCGCCCGCCCGATGCCCTGACTGGCCGCACCAGGCTGTTGTAGCGCGTTTGCCGCACGTCCGTGATGTTCTCAAAATTCACAAACAGCCGCACGCGTCCCAGCACGATCTCGCCGAGCAGACCGAGCTCCAAATAGGGTCGGCTCTCCGTTCGGAACGGGTCGTCGTCCAAGCTCTGCTTGCCGGTATAATATGCCTCAACCCCGATCCGCCCGCGCCCGTGGCTCTCCCACACCGCAACCAGCCCGGCCGAATGGCGCGGCGTCAGCGGCAGCTCCCGCCTGCCGATCCCGCCCGGCTCGGGCTCATTGGCGTCGACGAGCACATAGCTTCCGGTCACGGTGAAGCCGTCCCGCCGGAAACGCAGCAACGCTTCCGTCCCGCGTATCCGCGTCGTGCCAAGGCTGTTCACCAGCTGGACGCGATCCGGGGCGACCGTCACCAGCCGCGCCGTGCCGTCCAGATTGGAGCCGAACAGGGTCAGATTCGCCTCGAACGGCCCCCGCGCCCAGCCGAAGTCGAGCGACGCCGTCTCCGCAGTTTCCGCCCGCAGCCCGGCAAGCGGCTCCAGCCGCGACAGGCCGGCATCGTCCACTTCGTCCACGAACGGCGTCGGCGCGAAGAAGCCTCGGCCGTAGGAGGCGCGGATCGTCCACGGCCCCGGCCGCCACGCCGCCGACAAACGCGGGCTCAGCCTCGTGCCATATTCACTGTGGAAATCCACCCGGCCGCTGACCGCCAGGGTCAGCGACTCCGACAGATCCTGCTCCACCTGCGCGAACAGCCCCGGCGCGGTGAAAGTGTAGTCGAACGCCGGAAACGTCGCCGACGCAAACGCATCCGACTGGAAGGCCACACCCGCCACCAGCGACCGCCCGTCCGAGCGCGCGGCCACCGAGGCTTCGGCGAAGATCGTCTCGTGCCGGTCATCCTCGGTCACCGCGCCGAACACATGGCTGTGATCCTGCAGCATCCACGAACCGCGCAATTGCGCCGCGATCCCCTCGGCCAGCGGCAGCTCGCCGACGAACCCCGCGTCGCGCCGCTGCGTCGCCTGGGTCTGCGGATAGGGCGTCCCGTCCGGCACCGTGCGCCCCGGCAAGGTCCCGCCCACACGGTCTTCCCCCATCGCACCCAAAGTCGCGAAGATTTTCGCCCCGCTCTCGCCTTCCCAGAACAGACGCGGCCGCACCGTCCAGCGCTCATAGCCCGGAATGTCGATGAAGCCGTCATCGTCCAGATCGATCCGGCTCTGCCGGTGCAGCCCGCCGGTCAGCGACAGGCCGAGTTCCCGCCCCACCGGCCCCGCCACGTAGGCGGTCAGATCCTGCCCATCCCGCGTGGTCGCGTTCAGCAAGGTCTCCGCCTCGAACCAGTCGCGCGGCCGCCGCGAGACGAGGTTGATCACGCCCCCCAAGGCCGAAGACCCGTAGAGCGCCGAGGCCGCGCCCTTGATCACCTCGACCTGGCCCAGGTCGGTGGGCGTGATCTGCAGCAGCCCCAGCGCCTGGCCGCCGTACAAAGGCAAGCCATCGGCCAGCACTTGCGTGTAGCGCCCGTCCATCCCCTGCACGCGGATGTTGGACGCGCCCAGTCCCGGCGAGGTGACCTGCACCCGCAAGCCCCCGGTCTCGGCCAGCACCATCGAAATGTTGCCCGGCCGCATGATGATCTTTTCCTCGATCTCCTCGCGGTTCAGCACCTCGACCCGGATCGGCTCGTCCTGGATGCGCCGCCCGGTGCGGGTCGCCTGCACCACGATTTCCTCGGCCTCCTCCTCCTCTTCGGGTTCGGCATCTGGCGCTTGGGTGTCGGCAGGCTCGGCTTCAGGCTGGGCCGATTGCGCCCAGGCCGGCGCGGCCAGGGCAAAAGCGCACACGCCCGTCAAGGCGCCGCGCAGCACGTACATACGTTTCATGGATCGTCTCCAAATTGCGTTCGATCAGGGAAGCAGCCGCAAAAGGCCGCGCCGGATCAGCCGCGCGGAGGACGATCGAGCCCAGGCGGAAGGGAGGAGACGAACTGCGCCGTCGCCGGCAGCGAAAAGCTCAACAGGCGGGCGGGCAGCTTCGCGATGGCAGCCGGCGCGGCCAAATCGCCATGCCCGTGGGAGAAAGCGCAATGCGTGTCGCGGTCGCTATCGGGGTTGGGGTCGTCGCCGTAATCGAGCGCGTCGGCGCCATGCTCATCGGTATGATCGGCGACCCCGGCGAAATGTGTCGCGGTGTCCCAGGAGCAGCCGATCTCGGCGATTGCAGGCGAAGCAACGCAAAGCGCCAGCAGCAACGCCGCCAGCATTTGCGAAATTCGAGAGAAAGGCGCCATCACGCCGCGGCTTTAGCCGCTTACAGGTCACGCACCAAGGCCAGTCATTTCATCAGGTGAATGTCCGCAATGGGTCGAAAGCGGACATAGCGATCCGCTAGGCCGTCGGCTGCTCGAAATTCTCGACCACCCAGGGTTCCTCCTGCGCGGCGGTAACCCATTCCATCAGCCAGGGATGGTTGAGGATCGCGCCGACATAGGTCTGGGCGAAATTGGGGACGGAGATCGAATGGGTGACGAAGCGCGTCACCACCGGCGCGAACATGATGTCGGCCGCGCCGAACGTGCCAAAGAGATACGGCCCGCCGTCGCCATAGACGGCGCGGGCCTGCGCCCACAATTCCAGGATGCGCTTGATCTCCGCGATCGTGTCCTCAGACAGCGCGCGCGCTTCGAACACCTTGCGGACGTTCATCGGGCATTCGCGGCGGAGGTTCGCGTAGCTAGAGTGCATTTCCGCGGCCATCGAGCGGGCCATGCCGCGGGCGCCGTCATCGTCGGGCCAGAAACGCGCGCGATCGGTCTTGTCGGCGAGATATTCGACGATCGCCAAACTGTCCCAGATCACCGTATCGCCATCCCACAGGATCGGCACCTTGCCGCCGGACGGGGCGAATTCATTGCCCTCCTGCCGGCGGTCCCATTCCTCG
>JBBSLM010000266.1:0-3895 GCA_038255245.1 Sphingomonadales bacterium | reverse complement strand
TTGAATTCGCGCCCTGCTTTGGTCAGCTTCGCGGATTTGCCGACGAGTGCGGACAGTGTGGTGCGGGCGCGCAGTTCGTCGAGGAATTGGGGGGAGAGGGTCATGGTTTGCGCCCCTGCTTCTCGACTTCGCTCGAAGCGAGCGGGTCGGGAGAGCCGCCCCTATTCCCGTTTGTTTCGAGCGAAGTCGAGAAACCGTCAGAAGACGAAACACGTTCGCGAGGAGGTCGCGCAAGGAACGACACGAGCTTCCAATCGCCCGCGATCAGTGCCTCCTTCTTGGCACGTGACCATCCGCCCACCATACGCTCGGCTGTCAGCGCTTCGTCTCGGGTCGGGAACACCTCGGACCAGACCAGCTCAACCGGTCTGCGCTCGAACGTCCAGCACGTCTTGAAGTAGCCGCGCTCATGCTGGGCGAGCCGTACGTCCAAATCCTCCGTGTGCCCGGTAGAGTATAGGCCGTCGGCGCAGCGGAGAATGTAGGTCCAGAACGGCATCGCGTGACCTTGCCGACTTGGCTGGCGGACGTCGAGTGGCTGGCGGTTTCTCGACTTCGCTCGAAACGAACGGGAAAGGGCGGCCCTTGGGGAAAGACTTACCCCAATTTCCCCCGCACCACCGCCCCCGCCTTGCCCATGTCGACCGACCCGGCGTGGCGTTCCTTCAGCACCGCCATCACCTTGCCCATATCCTTGATCGACGTCGCGCCCGTCTCCGCGACGATCGCATCGATCGCCGCGGCCAGTTCCGCTTCGCTCAGCTGCGCCGGCAGGAAATCCTCGATCACCGCAATCTCCGCGGCCTCGATGTCGGCCAGCTCCTGGCGATTGCCCTTGGTGTACATCTCGATCGATTCGCGGCGCTGCTTGATCATTTTCTGCAGCACGTCGGTCACCAGCGCATCGTCGTCGCCCGCTTCCTTGCCGCGCAATTCGATGTCGCGATTCTTCAGCGACGACTGGATCAGGCGGATCGTGCCGACGCGGGCTTTCTCGCCGCCCTTCATGGCGCTCACCAAAGCCGTCTTGATCTCGTCCCGAATCATCGTCCGTCCGCCCGAAACTGTGGAAAGCACGGCCCCTATCGGACTGGCCCCGAGTTTAACAGGATTGACCTGATGCCGGGCCGTCTCTAGCCGCCGGGGCTTAGCGACATCGCCGTTCTTGAGGAGTGCCTGCCGCCATGGCCGACGCCAACCACACGCCTGCGCCGATTGGGGCGACCGGCGTATTGGTGCTGGCGGACGGGACGATCGTGTGGGGCCGCGGCTTCGGCGCGGAGGGCGAGGCGGTGGGCGAGGTCTGCTTCAACACCGCGATGACCGGCTATCAGGAGATCATGACCGATCCGTCCTATGCGAAGCAGATCGTCACCTTCACCTTCCCGCACATCGGCAATGTCGGCGCCAATCATGAGGATCTGGAGGCGGACAATCCCTGGGCGGTCGGCTGCATCGTGCGCGAGGCCGTCACCAGGCCGAGCAATTTCCGCGCCGTGCAGGGCTTCGATTTCTGGATGAAGTCCAACGGCCGGATCGGGCTGAGCGGCGTCGACACCCGGGCGCTCACCCGGCGCATTCGGACGCAGGGCGCGCCCAATGCGGTGATCGCGCACCGGGCGGACGGCACGTTCGATCTCGATGCGCTGGTGGCGCAGGCGCGGGCCTGGCCCGGGCTGGAGGGGATGGACCTGGCCAAGGAAGTGTCGGCCAAGCAAATGTATCGCTGGTCCGGCCGCGGCTGGCGGCTGGGCGAGGGCTATGCCGCCGACGAGGAATGGGATGCGGGCGTCAAGGGCGAGCCACACATCGTCGCGATCGATTATGGTTCGAAGCGCAACATCTTCCGCAATTTGCGCGACGCCGGCGCGCGGGTAACGGTGCTGCCCGCGACGGCGAGCTTCGACGAAGTGATGGCGCTCCAGCCGGACGCCTTCTTCCTCTCGAATGGCCCCGGCGATCCGGCCGCGACCGGCCGCTATGCGGTGCCGGTGATCCAGCAGATGCTGGCGACGAAGAAGCCCTTGTTTGGCATCTGCCTCGGCCACCAATTGCTCGCGCTGGCGATTGGCGGGCGGACAGCCAAGATGCACCAGGGCCATCGCGGCGCCAACCACCCGGTCAAGCGACTGTCGGATGGCTGCGTCGAGATCACCAGCATGAACCACGGCTTCGCGGTGGAGCGGGACAGCCTGCCGGGGAACGCGCGCGAGACGCATGTCAGTCTGTTCGATGGCTCGAATTGCGGGCTGGAGCTGACCGGCCAGACGGCCTTCAGCGTGCAATATCATCCAGAGGCGAGCCCTGGGCCGCAGGACAGCCAGTATCTGTTTGAGAAGTTCGTGGGAGGTCTCCGGTGAGCGACAATCTCAACCAGGTCGAGCTTGCGATACGGACGCTGGAAGTCTTCCGGGAGCATGGCGAGGACATGGATGATGTCCGGCACGTGATCCACTTCATGTACGGGGGAAACCAAGAAGCGCTCGGCTCCGCGCTCGCGGAGCTAGGGTATGAGGTAAGGCCGACGGTCGACAATGACGGGGTGGTCGCCGAGCGTCACGAGGCGATTGGCGAGACTTGGCGAACCACTGTTTTGCCGGGTCTTTGCGAACTCGCGGACGCTTACGGAGCGGAGTATGACGGCTGGGAAGCGGCAATGACGCGTCAGTCGCCGGCTCCTGCCAAAAGGGGTGGCTTGCTCAACCGGCTTTTTCGAAAGTGAGGGCGGGTGTCGCTGTGGCGGGCTTCGCCCTGGTCTCTTTGGCCGCCTGCGCGACCCCCACCCGCATGTACACCACCGCCGAGCTCACCCGCGCCGGCCAGTCCTGCGGTCTCGCGCTTGGTGAGCTGGCGCAGGAGGAAGAGGAGCCGCGTTTGCTCTTCATGATCGTCCCGAACCCGCTTGCGGCGCAGCAGCAATGCGTGTCGCGCTGGGCCCGGCGGCGCAGTCTTCATTTGGTGACCCTTGAAGGGGTTGAGCGAGTAACTGATGCCCCGTCGAACTGACATCTCCTCCATCCTCATCATCGGCGCCGGCCCGATCGTCATCGGCCAGGCGGCGGAGTTCGATTATTCGGGCACGCAGGCGGCCAAGGCGCTGAAGGCGGACGGCTATCGCATCGTCCTGGTCAATTCGAACCCGGCGTCGATCATGACCGATCCGGAATTCGCGGACGCGACCTATATCGAACCGATCACGCCCGATTATGTCCGCAAGATCATTGAGAAGGAGCGGCCCGACGCTTTGCTGCCGACGATGGGGGGGCAGACCGCGCTGAACACGGCGCTCGCGCTCGCCAAGGACGGCTCGCTGGAGCGGCTGGGCGTGCAGCTGATCGGGGCGGATGCCGAGGCGATCGACAAGGCCGAGGACCGGCTGAAGTTCAAGGACGCCATGACGAAGATTGGGCTCGAAAGCGCGCGCTCGGCGATCGCGCATTCGCTCGACGAGGCGCTGGCGGGGCTGGAGAAAACCGGCCTGCCGGCCATTATCCGGCCGAGCTTCACGCTGGGCGGCACGGGCGGCGGCATTGCTTACAATCGGGAGGAGTTCGTCGCGATCGTCACCGGCGGGCTGGACGCGAGCCCGACCACAGAAGTGCTGATCGAGGAATCGCTGCTCGGCTGGAAAGAATATGAGATGGAGGTCGTCCGGGACCGGAACGACAATGCCATCATCATCTGCTCGATCGAGAATGTCGATCCGATGGGCATCCACACCGGGGATTCGATCACGGTCGCGCCGGCGCTGACGCTGACCGACAAGGAATATCAGATCATGCGCAACGCGAGCATCGCCTGCTTGCGCGAGATCGGCGTGGAAACAGGCGGCTCCAACGTCCAGTTCGCGGTCAATCCGCGCGACGGCCGGCTGGTGGTGATCGAGATGAACCCG
>JBBSLM010000265.1:0-3897 GCA_038255245.1 Sphingomonadales bacterium | reverse complement strand
GCGGACCCTCGTCTTCCAGATCGTCTTTTATTCCGCGACCGTGATCGGCGCGGTGATCGGGCTCGTCGTCTCCTTGTTCGGGCGGCGGGCGCTGCGCGCGTTCGGCATGGGCTGGGTGCATTTCCACGGCTGGTGCGTGCGACACATTTTGGGCATTCGCACCCGGATCGAGGGCGAAGTGCCGCGAGGCGCGGTGCTGGTCGCGGCCAAGCACCAGTCCCACCTCGATCCGCTCGCCTTGATCCGCATCCTGCATGCGCCGGCCGCGGTGATGAAGCGGCAGCTGGCGGACATCCCCCTATGGGGACGGCTGGCGCGCATCTACGGCGCGATCTCGGTCGACCGCGCCGGCGGCGCGCCGGCGCTGCGGCGGATGATGAAGGAAGCGGAAGAAGCGAAGGACGAGGGCCGCTCGATCCTGATTTTCCCGGAAGGCACGCGGGTGCTGCCCGGCGGCCAGCCGAAGCTGCAGGCGGGGTTTGCCGGCCTCTATCGCCGCATCGGCTTGCCAGTGGTGCCGGTGGCGCTCGACACCGGCCGGCTCTGGCCACGGCACGGGCTGGCGCGGCACAGCGGCACGGTGGTGATCCGCTTCGGCAAGCCGCTGCCCCCCGGCTTGCCGCGCGCGGAACTGGAAAGCCGGGTCCACGCCGCGATCAACGAACTCGAGCAGGCCGCGTGACGCCGGAGCTGGGGCTGATCGAAGGCTTTTTCGGTCGCCCCTGGAGTGCCCGCGAGCGCGCCGAGACGATCGCCTTCCTCAGGCCGCGCGGCTATCTCTTCTATCTCTACGCGCCGAAGGCCGACGCGCTGCTGCGGCGTGACTGGCAGAAACTGCACCCGGATGCGGAGATGGAGGCGCTGGCCACGCTCAGCGCCCATTGCCGCAGCCTGGGGGTGCGCTTCGGCATCGGGCTGAGCCCGTTCGAACTGCATCTCGCCCCAAACCGCGACTGGCAGGACGCGCTGGCCCGCAAGCTCGCCCATCTCGACGCGCTGCGGCCAGACGACCTCGCCATCCTGTTCGACGACATGCGCGGCGACCTGCCCGATTTGGCCGAACGGCAGGCCGCGATCGTGTCCTTCGCGGCCGAACGCAGCCGCGCGACGCGGGTGCTGATGTGCCCGAGCTATTATTCGGACGATCCGATCCTCGACAGCGCCTTCGGAAAGCGGCCGGACGGCTATCTGGAACAGCTCGGCAAATTGCTCGATCCGGCGATCGAGATGTTCTGGACCGGCCCGGAAGTGTGCACGCGCGAGTTCAGCCCCGGCCATCTGGCGCGCGTTGCCGAGCAGATCGGCCGCAAGCCCTTTTTGTGGGACAATTATCCGGTCAACGATGGCGCGCGCATGTCCCAGCATCTGCATCTGCGCGCCTTCACCGGCCGCCCGGCGGAGATCGGCCGCCACATCGCCGCGCACGGGGTGAATCCCGCCTCGCAGGCGGTGCTGAGCCGGATTCCGGCGCTGACCCTGGCCGATTGCTATGCCCGGGGTGAGCGCTACGATTATGCCGCGTCCTTCCGGCGGGCGGCGGCGGAGGTGCTGGGCCCCGAACTGGCGAAGCAATTGGGCGGCGACGTGCTGGCGTTCCAGGATCGCGGCCGCGACCGGCTCGGGCCGCGCCGGGAGCTGCTGCGTGATCGTTATGCCGCGATCCCACATCCGGGCGCGCAGGAAGTCGCGGCGTGGCTGGACGGCCATTGGAACGTCACCGACGAACTGGTGCAGACGCAATAGTAAGAAAGAACCACCCCCAGCCCCTCCACGAAATCGTGGAGGGGAGTCGGATTGTGACTCCCCTCCAGCCCTTGCTGGAGGGGCTGGGGGTGGTTCTTCTTAGTCTCTCAACCGCGCCCCAAGCTTCGTCGCTGCAGCCACGATCCGCTCGCCGATCGCTTTCAATTCCTCGTCGGTGAAGCTCTTCTCCGCCGGTTGCAGCACGACCTCGACCGCCAGCGACTTCTCGCCCTCAGGCACGCCCGCACCGGTGAAGACGTCGAACAGGCTGACGGCCGTAATCGCCTGTTTGTCCGCTCCCCGCACGGCGCGCAGCAATCTGTCGGCCTCCAGCGAGTCCGGGACGAGGAAAGCGAAATCGCGGCGCACCGGCTGCAGCGCCGGCGGCGCATAAGCGGCGCGCATCCGGCCCACGGCGCGGCGCGGGGGCAAAGCGTCGAGATAGACTTCCGCCGCGGCGGCACTGCCATCCAGATCGAAGGCGCGCAGGATGCGGGGGTGAAGTTCGCCAAATTCGGCCAGAACTGCCTTGCCGAGCGTCAGCTTTGCCGAGCGGCCGGGGTGATAGGCCGGGCCGGCGGGGGCGGAGACTTGCAGATTGTCGACCGGCGCGCCGGCTGCGGCGAGCAAGGCCAATGCTTCCGTCTTGGCGTCAGCCCAGTCGGCGGGTGCGCCGCGGCCGGTCCGCCAGTGGCGGGCGGGCGCGCCGGCAAGCAACAGGCTGGCGGTCAGCGGTTCGCTGTCGGCGCGGTAACGGCGGCCAATCTCGAACAGGCGGAGATGATCATTGCCGCGCGCCTGGTTGCGGCGGGCGGCCGACAAGAGCCCCGGCAGCAGGGACGGGCGCATCGCCTTCATCTCCTCGCTGATCGGATTGGCGAGGTTCCAGGCGGCGCCGCCGAACGGCGCGGCTTCGCTCTCGGCGATGAAGCTCCAGGTGATCGCCTCGGCCAGCCCGCGCGCGGCGGCGGTGCGGCGGACGCGGCGTTCGATCAATTGCTCCGGCGTCGCGGTCGGCCGGGCGACGCCGGGCCCGCGCGGCAAGGGCGTGGAGACGACCTTGTCCAGCCCTTCGATGCGGATCACTTCCTCGACGATGTCGGCCTCGCCCTCGACGTCGCGCCGCCACGACGGCGTCGTTATCCGCCACGGCGTGCCGCGCTCTAGGGTGAAGCCGAGGCTGGTGAGAATCTCGGCCTGCCGGTCTTCCGGCACGTCGAGACCGCCCAGGCCAAGGGCGCGCTCGGTGCGGTAGGAGATCTCGCGCTCCAGCTTCGGCGGCGCACCGGCACGGACCACGTCCGACGCCTCGCCGCCGGCCAGCTCGATCGCCATGCGCGTAGCAATCTGCAAGCCATCGTCCAGGAAACGCGGATCGACGCCGCGCTCGAAGCGGCTGCGTGCATCGGAGGCGAGCGCCAGTTTCTGGCCGGTGCGGGCGATGTGCGCCGGATCGAAATAGGCGCATTCGATCAAAATGTCGGTGGTCGTCTCGGTGACGCCCGAATGTTCGCCGCCCATCACGCCGCCAATATCGTGTACGCTCGAATCGTCCGCGATCACCGTCATGCTGGCGTCGAGCGCATAAGTCTTGCCGTTCAGCGCCTCGGCCGTCTCGCCGTCTCGTGCCTTGCGGGCGACGATGGCGCCGGTCAGCTTGGCGAGGTCGTAGACGTGCAGCGGCCGGCCGTAGCTCAGCATGACGTAATTGGTCATGTCGACCAGGGCGCTGATCGGCCGCTGACCGACCGCCTTCAGCCTTTGCTGCAGCCAGGCGGGCGAGGCGCCATTGCGGACGCCGCGCACCGCGCGGCCGTAGAAAGCCGGACAGCCGTCGGGATCGTCGTTGCGAATCTCGATCGGGCAAGGGAAACTGCCCGCGACCGGATCGGCGGCGATCGGCTTCAGCGTGCCCAGGCCCGCCGCGGCGAGATCGCGGGCGATGCCGTGCACGCCCATGCAATCCTGCCGGTTCGGGTTGATCGACAGGTCGATGACCGGGTCGTCCAGCCTGGCATAATCGGGATAGGCCGTGCCGACCGGCGCATCGGCGGGCAGTTCGATAATGCCGTCATGATCCTCGCCCAGCTCCAGCTCGCGGTTGGAGCACATCATGCCGTTCGATTCGACGCCGCGGATCGCCGCGACCTTCAG
>JBBSLM010000264.1:0-3898 GCA_038255245.1 Sphingomonadales bacterium | reverse complement strand
TGTGATGGGCGTGTTTCGTGACGTGCTGCCCGATGGCTTCATCACCGACGAAACCAAGATCCACGTCAACCCGACCGGTCGCTTCGAAATTGGCGGGCCGGACGGCGATGCGGGCGTGACCGGCCGCAAGATCATCGTCGACACCTATGGCGGCGCCAGCCCGCATGGCGGCGGCGCCTTCTCGGGCAAGGATCCGACCAAGGTCGATCGTTCGGCCGCCTATGTGACCCGCTATCTGGCCAAGAATATCATCGCCGCCGGGCTGGCGCGCCGCTGCACGATCCAATTGTCCTACGCGATCGGCATCGCCGAGCCGCTGTCCGTCTATGTCGATCTGCACGGCACCGAGATCGAGGGCGTCACCGCCGCGCGGCTGGAGGAAATCCTGCCCAAGCTGGTGCGCCTGACCCCCAAGGGCATCCGCACCCATCTCGGCCTCAACAAGCCGATCTACCAGCCGAGCGCAGCCTACGGCCATTTCGGCCGCGAGCCGGACGGCGACATGTTCAGCTGGGAGCGGACCGATCTGGTCGAGCAGCTGAAGGCGGCGATTTGATCGAGACGCGGGTCAGCCAGTTAGCTTCTCGCCAAGAAGAAACTCCCTCAGCACTTTCGCCTCGCCTGCGAGCCATTTCATGATTTCCGTTGCCCGATTATCGGGGTCACCTTGAAACTCGTGTAGCGGGCGCAGACGAAGGATATCTCCAGACGGACGAAACCACCCCACTGCTGGTTGGCCGGGGATGTCGGAAAAGACTTCCTCGTCATCGTCTGCGAAATAAAGGAAGATTTGTGGCCCCCACGGCGCATACCCATTCAACTCGGACGCCTCCCACGTTTTGACTACTTCAGGAAACCAGATCCCGGTCATCAAGAATGCATTCGTCGTGTCAACTCGGTCTATGCGATTCGTATAACGCCAAGCAGTATATCGGCCGTACTTGAATTCCGACTCAATCCTTTTGGCGCTTTGGTTCGAGCATTTGGCTACGAAAGCGACTTCGCTCCACATTCGGTCTAGCAGATTTTCGAGCTCCCTGCCCTGTGTGAGAAATAGTTCCAGCGAGGCCATTGCAGTCGATCCGGGAAACTCGTTAGCCATGTTCTTATCCTCGAGCATTGTGTAAAACGCGCAGGTAAGGCTGTGGGATAAAGAGCGTTTGCCTTCGCGATTGGTCGTAGTTTTAAGCAAGCGTCCGAGCGCGCCCCACGTCGTGACGAGCCGGGCAACGCCGCAATAGAGGTTGGCATCGTCGTTGCTGAAGTCGTCTGGCGGACGGGTGATGTGAGTCAGGAATGCCAGATGCGGCCTTGACCCAGGATCGGCGTTTAGCGCGAGCCAATCCGCATAACGATGCAGCTGATTTCGGACTGCTCCCTCTTCTGACACCGCCTCGGCGACGCTGTGGGCAACCTTACCCTCAATAAGTAGCCAGGGCCGACCGTGAATATACAGTACCAAGTCTGGAATGCCGTATTCAGCACCTGCCGGAACTTGGGTCTGGACGTCAGGTAATCGACCATTGAGGAGTGTCGCCAAAGCGTCGGCATCTTCACCCAGAAGGTCAGACAGAAAGGTCGTCCACTGCGGCGGGTCAAACGATCGGAAAATCGCCGCGACACACTCGGTCAGCCAGTCTTCAAGGTTGTGCTTCCGTTCTCGCTGACGATATCGGTAGAGATCGACGAACAACTTCGACATAGTAGGCGAGCTTACTCGAACATTCCGCATGATCAAAGAAAAGGCGGCCGGCCAAAGGCGATACCGAGCGAAGCCGAGTTGCGCGCTAGCCTTCGTCCTCGCTCTCGCACCTGACGGTATGCGTGCGGCCATTGACTCTCAGTGTGCCAAGATAGGGTCCTCGGCCGAGGCGGCGATTGGCGCGGAGCTGGGCGAGGTAGCGCTCGCCATTCGGGTCGCCGACGTCGGCATAGAGCGCGTCGCGGTCGATCCAGGCCTGCATCAGCATCGGGCCGCCGCTGCCGGTGGTCTGCTGGCGGCTGCCGCTGGCGAAGCGCGCTTGGGCGATCACCGGGCCCGCCAGGTTGCCAATGACCAGATCGATCGTCACCGTTTCGTCGGACGTGCTCCGGCACGAGATCGTCCCGGTGGCGTAAGCCGGGGCGGCGGCAAAAGCGGTCAGGGCGGCGACGGTGAGCATGAACTTCTTCATCGCGGCATATCTCCTCGCTTGGCTGGAACCGCTCCAGCCGCAATAGGGCGAGCATGAACGATCCGACAAGCATCCGCCGCCTCTATGGCCGCCGCTCCGGCCACAAATTGCGCCAGGGCCAGGCCGCCCTGGTCGAGGAATTGCTGCCGGCGATCGCGGTGCCGGAAGAGGGCGCGCTATCGTCCGAACGCCTGTTCGGCGACGCGCGGCCGCTGCATTTCGAGATCGGCTTCGGCTCCGGCGAGCATCTGGGCTATCGCGCCGATCTACTGCCCGATCACGGCTTCATCGGCGCGGAGCCGTTCCTGAACGGCGTCGTCGGGGCGCTGAACCAGGTCCGCGACCGCGCGCTGGGCAACGTCCGCCTGCACATGGGCGACGCGCTCGACGTGCTGGAGCGGCTGCCGGACGGATCGCTGCGCTTCGTCTATCTGCTCCATCCCGACCCCTGGCCGAAGGCGCGGCACGCCAAGCGCCGGATGATGAATCACGGCCCGCTCGATCTGATCGCGGCCAAGCTCGCGGTTGGCGGCGAATTCAGGCTCGGGACAGACGATCCGACCTATTGCCGCTGGGCGATGATGGTGATGCGGCAGCGGTCGGATTTCCGCTGGATCGTCGAGAAAGCGGCGGACTTCCTGACCCGCCCGGGCGGCTGGCCGGAAACGCGCTACGAGGCCAAGGCCCGGCGCAAGGGTCATGAGGTGTGGTATTTCAGGTACCAGAGGGTCTGAACCTTGGACTTCTCCTGGTTGGATTGCCGCTGCCCGTCGGGGCTAAGAAGCGCGGCACATCATGCGTGACCGCCTCGGCGCGGAGCAAGGCTCAGGCTCGCCTCCCGCCGGGCCATGCGCTAACAGCGCCTGAGGCCTGTTACCGGGGGGGGGGTAAGAGATGACCGATCGCGGCGTTCGCATCCGGGGCGCGATCCTGATCGTGCTCGGCATTGCCCTGGCCGGCTTCATGGCCTGGTTGTTGGGCGAGATGACGCCGATCATGCAGCCCGGCGGCAGTCCCTCCGGCGCGCGCTTCACCGGCACCGAGGATCAGGGCCGGATGATCACCACCCTGTTCATGGCCCTGATCGCGCTCGGAATCGTGTTCGCGCTCTACGGCCTCTACATGGCCGCGACCGGCAAAGAGAGCCAGGCGATGAAGATCTTGGCCTGGCTGCTGTGGGGCGCGCTGATCGGCGCGTCCCTGCTGTTCAGCAATCCTAGCCGGGTGATCGCCGACCTCTTCTAGCGCTGTGCCGGGACCAGTTTCAGCAGTCGGCCCCGCGAGCCGCGCGCTTCGTCCTCCAGCACATAGAGCGAGCCGTCCGGCGCCTGCTCGACCTCGCGGATGCGTGCGCCCAAGTCCAGCCGCTCCACCTCGCGGGCGGTGTCGCCGTTGATCTCGACCCGGACGATCCCCTGCGAGGACAGGCCGCCGATCAGCGCATTGCCGCGCCACTGCGGAAATTGCTCGCCCGTGTAGAAGATCAGGCTGGAAGGCGAGATGACCGGCGTCCAGGTCACTTCGGGCGCGTTGAATTCGGGCCGCGTGGCATGGTCGGGAATGTCGCGGCCGTCATAATGATCGCCGTCCGAGACGATCGGATAGCCATAATTCGCGCCGCGCTCGATGCGGTTGAACTCGTCGCCGCCGCGCGGGCCCATTTCGTTGCTCCACAGCCGCCCATCCGGCGCGAAGGCGAGGCCGAGCGCATTGCGGTTGCCCAT
>JBBSLM010000263.1:0-3908 GCA_038255245.1 Sphingomonadales bacterium | reverse complement strand
CAGGCCGGCATAGCCGCCGTCGAACGGGTGCAATTCGATCGCACCGGCCAATTCCCGCGCCGCCGCCGGGCCGGGCAGGAAGCTGGTCCGCAGCCCGACCGCGCCCTCACCCCAACTTTCCGGCACCGGCCGCGCCAGCCCGCGCAACTCATGCTTGCCGGTGGCGAGGAACAAAGCTTCGGCCTCGATCACTTCGCCGGTGTCGAGGCGGATGGTTCGCCCGTCCCCGCCGCGCGCCGTCGTGCCCCGCCGTACCCGCGCGCCGCTCGCTTCGGCCCGCGTCAGCAAGGCCGCGTCGAGACAGCGGCGCGACAGTCCGGCGGCCAGCTTCGGCAGGGCCGTCTCGGCCGTCCGGCGCGTGGTGACCAGCCGCAGCCGGTCGATCGGCCGCGCCCCCAGCCCCACCGCATCGACGCCCAGCCGCTTCAGCGCCGCGAGCGCATCCCAGCCGACGAAACCGCCGCAGACCATGTCGCGCGCGGCCGGCTGCCGCTCGATCAGCTCGGCAACGACGCCGCCTTCGGCCAGCCGGATCGCCGCCGCTGTGCCCGCCGGGCCGCCCCCGACGATCAGGGCCGCGACGCTGCGTGCGCTCATCCCGCGCGCTCGAACCTGAAGCCCTCGGCGGCGAGGCCGGGCCCGAAAGCGATCGCCACGCCCCGCTTGGCCGCCGGATCGGCGAGCAATTCGCGCAGCACGAACATCAAGGTGGCGGAGGACATGTTGGCAAAATCGCGCAGCACATGCCGCGACGCTGCCAGCCGCTCGGGCGGCAGCTCGAGCGCCCGCTCGACCGCATCCAGGATCGATCGCCCGCCAGCATGGACCGCCCAGGCATCGACCTGGTCCACCGTCCAATCGCCCAGAATGCGGGCTCGCACCCCCTCGTCGCGCAAGGCCATCCCGATCCGCCCCGGCACTTCGCCCGACAGCACCATCTCGAAGCCGGTGTCGCCAACCGACCAGCGGATCAGCTCGCCCGAATCCGGCAGCGTCACCGCGAACGGCGTCTCGATCCCGAAGCCCTTGGCCTCCGCCGTCACCAAAGCCGCCGCCGCCCCATCGCCAAATTGCAATTCGGCCAGCAGCGCTTCCAGATCGGTCGCGAACTGCAAATGCAGCGACGACAATTCCACCGTCACGACCAGCACCCGCGCTTCGGGTTCGGATCGCACGATATGATGCGCATTGCGGAGCGCCGCCGCCGCCGCATAGCAGCCCATGAAACCGATCAGGGTCCGCTCGACATCGCCCAGGCCGAGCCGCTCGGCGATGATCTGGTCCACCCCCGGCGCGACGAAACCGGTGCAGCTCGCCACCACCAGATGCGTGATCCGCCCCAGCGGGCCCAGCCTGTCGATCGCTGCCAGCGCCAGTTTCGGCGCGGCCTCGGCATAAAGCGCCATGCGCGCCGCCGTCCCCGGGGCCGCCCCGGCATAGAAACCGCCTTCACACACCGGCGAGCCGCCCTGCGCGGTGGGCGGCAGGATCGACCAGCGGTGTGCGATCCCGGCCCGCTCCGCCATGCGTTCGAACAGCGCCCGCTCCCGTGGCTCCGCGATCCGTGCGGCGGCCCATTCGACATAGGGCTGGTGGATGTCGTGATCGGGAACCGCGCCCGCGACGGCATTCACATATGCTTTCACTACCATCGCGACGTCGATCCTTCAGGGGCTCAACCCCTCGCGACGCCGCTTTGCTCCGGTCTTGCGCCGGAAACGAAAGTGCCGCCCCTGCTGAGCAGAGGCGGCACGTTTAGCGACAGGGGGCGAAGGGGGAAAGCGCTGTCAGTCGTCGTCGTGGCTCGCACTTTCGCGCATTTCGCGAGCGCCTTCGCGCATGCCGCGCGCGCCTTCTTCCATCCCATCGGCGGCTTCCAGCAATTGCTCGTGGGTCACGGTCTCGCCACGCGCGCGCTGCTCGGCGATGATGCGCTCGCGCTCGCCATGGTCGCGGAAGCGACGCGCCTGCGCTTCCATCCGCGCCGCGCCCTGCTCCATCCCGCGCGCGCCGTTCGCCATGCCGGCCCGGCTGGCGGCCATCGCGGTGCGGATCTGGCGCTGCAATTCGTCATGCGACGGCATCGCGGCGCGAATGCGGGCCTCCAATACGGCATGGTCGATCCGCGGCAGGTTGCGCATCGCCTCGGCATGAGCCTGGCGGGCCTGCGCCATCGCCGCGCGCATGTCCTGGCTGCTGACGCTGCGGGCATGAGCCATCGCGCGGGCGATTTCGGCACGATCGACGTGGCTCAGCGCTTCGCGCACCATCACGGGAACCTGCGGCAACACTTCGCGCAATTCCCGCATCGCTTCGGCCACCTCGGCCTCGACCTCCGGAGCGCGCGGCGGCCGTGGGGCACGCGGCGCGACGGGCGCTCCTGGCGCGACCATTGGCTCGGGCGGCAAGGGCGCTTCCGGCTGGGTCAGGCCCAAGGAGGCGCTCGGCGCACGCGGCGCTTCCGGCGGACGCGATTCCTCGACCAGCTTCAGCGCGGCGACTGGCCCGGCGACGCCGACGCACAGCAATACCGCCACCATTGCGATCCGCGACCGCGAAGACCGCTCGAGCAATTTGGCGTCCAGCACCGCCCGCACCCGCCGCGACAAGGCGCGGGCGCCCGGTGCGATCGAATTGGCCGGCACGCCGATCCCGCGCCCGATCTGGCCCCAGCTCAGCAAGGTCTCGGCATAACGGGTCGGCTCGACCGAGCGCGCGGCGTGGGCGTCGGCCGCTTCCTCGGCCTGATGGATCGACTCGCGGGCGAGCGTCCAGGCCAGGGGATTGAACCAGAACAGGGCCGTGGCGAGCCGGGTCAGCATCAGCGCCGGCCAGTCGCGGCGGGCAACGTGCGCGACTTCATGCGCCAGGATCGCATCCGCCTCTTCGGGCTCCGCATAAGTATCAAAATCGATCAGCACGACCGGATTGCGCCAGCCCCAGCCGAGCGGGCCCGGCACCTTGTCGGCGACCAATAGCCGCAGCCGGTCGCTCGCCCCGGTGGCGGCGCGGGCCCGCTCCAGCGCGTTCAGCCAATGCGCGTCGGTGACCGGCTCGGCCGAACGGGTCCAGCGGTTCAAAGTGACCAGGCCAACGCCCAGCCGCGCCAGCACCGCGAGCGCGCCCGCGCCCCACAGGATCATGATCAATGGCGTCGGATCGTCCCAGATCGTCGGCGCGACCGGCGGCAGCGTCGCCGCCATCGCCATCATCTGGTCGATCTGCGCCTGGCTCATCCCTTCGAACGGCAAGGCCGGAGCGGCGAACGCCTCGATCTCCAGCACCGGGAAGGTCAGGTCGATCAGCGGCAGCGCCACCAGCAGTCCCGCGCCCACGCGCAGCACCATGGAACGATCGGCCGCGGCGCGATGCTTCAGCGCCATCGCGAGCAGCAAGGCGATGCTGCAGATCAAGGCGGACTTGGCCGCCATCTCGATGAAGAACCAGCTGGTCATTTCGCCCGCTCCTTCGCTTGATCGATTGCCTTTTGCAGCGCCGCGACCTCATCGGCCGACAAATCCTTGGACATGCCCAGCAGGGCCGTCGCGGCGCCGGCGGCGGAGCCGTTGAAGAAGGTCCGCACCATCTGCTTCATGGCGGAATCGCGCACCGTCGCGGCGCGCGGCACGCTTTTATAGACGTACGCCCCGTCGACCGTGCGGTGCCCGGCCAGGCCCTTGGCCTCCAGCCGCGTCAGCATCGTGCGCACCGCCGAATAGCTCGGCGGGTCGTTCATCAGCTCGCGCAATTGCGCCGCGGTCGCCTCGCCGGCACTGCACAGCAATTCGAAAATCTCGCGTTCGCGACGGGGTAGGGAATTGATCACGTATCTTGCCTCACCTGCTACAAGTGTCACATGCTACATGCGTAGCGGAGAGGCAAGCCCGTTCGTCGCTCATATGGTGGCT
>JBBSLM010000262.1:0-3910 GCA_038255245.1 Sphingomonadales bacterium | reverse complement strand
TTGAAGACATGGCCCAGATGCCCGCCGCAATTGGCGCAATGCACTTCGGTGCGGCTGACGCCCAGGCTGCGATCGGTGCTCGTCCCCACCGCGCGCGTCAGCGGACGGAAGAAGCTCGGCCAGCCGGTACCGCTGTCGAATTTGGTCTCGGACGCGAACAGCCGGTGATTACAACCGGCGCAATGGAAGGTTCCGCGCCGCTGCTCGCGATCCAATGGCGAGGATCCCGCGCGTTCGGTATTGTGCCGCCGCAGCACATTATAGGCCGCCGGGCTCAGCCGGGCCCGCCATTGCGCATCGCTCAGCCGGAAGGGGAAATTGCCCTGCGCCGCGGCCGGCGCCTCGCTGCCGCAGCCGGCAATCGCCAGCGCGCCGCAACCGCCGAGAAACATCCTTCGTGAAATCATCATGCAAAAACCTCTAGCGGGAAGATAGGGACTCGTCGGCCGTCCGTCGATCCTCGGCCAGTCCGGCGATCAGCTTCACCCGCTCCGCCTTGGAAAGGGCGAGCATCCGGGGCGGCTCCGGCGCCGGCTCTACCCCGGCGTGGAGCAGGCTGGTCAGGAGAATCCCCGGCACGGCAAAGATGGCAAGTACACGCATACAGGTGGCCAGCCTAAGCCCGAGCCGCTGAACCCGCCCTGACCGCATTGTTCATCGCGCCGGGAGCAGATAGGCCCGCGCGCCCATCCATTCCATCACGGGGCGGCCGTTTTGCAGCCTGAGCCCGAACGTGTCCGGCCGTTCGGCGGAGACGAAACGGCCTGGCGCCTGGCGCCACAATTCGATCGGCGCGCCGAAGGCGGGATTGTCGAGCACGATTCGATCCGCCTGGGCCGTCAGCCGGATTGCGAACAGCCCGTCTTCGAACGTGCCCGTCAGCAAGGCCCGTTCGCGGGCGGGGATGGGCAGGCGGCGCAACACTGGCGGCTCGGGCTGGCCGGTCAGGGCCCGGATGATGGGGACCGCGAGGTCCGTCGCCCAGAACCAGCCCCGGTTGACCAGCAGCACGACAATGAGGTCCTGGTCCGGCAGATAGGAAGTCCACGCCCCCCAGCCGTCGTCCGCGCCGGCATGGGCGAATGCGGCGTGCCCGGCGATCGGGGAGGTCATCAGCCCCATGCCGTAAGCGGGACGGTAGCCGGCCGCGACGCGCCGGCTGGCGTGCATCCGGCGCAGCGATCCATGCCCGATCACACGCCCGCGCATCAGCGCCCGCGTCCAGCGGGCCAGTGTCAGGGCATCGGTGCACAGGCCGCCATTGCCGGCATAGGTGATGGCCAGATTGGAAGGCAGCACGAACGCGGCGCCGTCCCGCCGATGCCCCCGGACGAGCCGGTCGCGGTCCAGATCGGCACATTCGCCCATCGCCAGCCCGGCAGGCGCGAACAGTTCGCGCTGCTGCAGGGTCGCGAATGGCGCTCCGCCCACCTGCTCGGCAATCGCGGCAAGAACGGTAAAATTGCTGTTCGAATAAGCATAGCGCGCACCCGGCGCAAAGCGCCGCGGGGCGCGAGCGATCAGGTCGAGCGCTGGCTCGAGGGCGCGGTCATCCGGCCGCCGCGCGTCCAGCGCGATGGCTTCGTCCGTCCCGACGAAATTGGCCAGCCCGCTGGTCTGGCGCAACAGATGATGGACGCGCAATTCCGGCTCGCCTGCGAACCAGCGCGGCAAATAGCGGCCCACCGGCGCGTCGAGCTCGATCCGGCCTTGCTCGGCGAGGCGCAGGATCAGCGCCGCGGTGACATGCTTGGAGATCGAATAGATTGGCTGGATGCCGTCGGCCCGCATCGGCGTACCGCTGGCGCGGTCGGCGACGCCCCAGGCGCGCGCCATCGCCACCCTGTCGCCACGCAACACGACCAGCACCGCGCCGGGAATGCGTTCGCGCTCCAGATAAGACGCGACCAGCCGGTCGATCCGGTCCTGTGCCGCCGCCGTGGCGGGAACCAGCATCGATAGCAGCAGGATCAGCAGGCGATGAACCATGCTCATCTGCTATCACAGCCGCCGGGCCAGGCGAACGGTGCCGCTTGCTTCCCCGCGCGCAAGCGGGATGATGTCGCCATGCCTCTGCCCTCTTTCCTGATGTTCGACGATTTCGTCGCCAACCCGCTCGAATTGCGGCGGCAGGCGCTCGGGCTTGGCTATTCGGGCGCGGACAAAGCGGGCAATTATCCGGGCATCACCTCCGATCGGGCTCTGCCCATCGCCGGGCTCGACGATTTCGTCGGCAAGGCGATCGGCGAGCCCGTCCGCGCCGCGCCCGGCACGCTGCACGGCCATTGCCGCCTGACGCTCAAGCGCGACAGGGGCCTAAGCGGCGTACACATCGACCCCGCTTTCTATTCCGGCATCCTTTATCTCAGCCTGCCCGAGCATGCCGCCGGCGGCACCGATTTCTTCCGCCATCGCCGCACTGGTCTCGATCGCATTCCGGGCACGCCCGAAGCCCTGCTCGCCAGCGGTTACGCCGCGATCGACGACGCGGTCGCCGATATCGTCAACAAGGATACGCTGAAGCCCGCCGCCTGGGAGCGCAGCTTCACCGCCCCGATGCGCTTCAACCGCTTGATCCTCTTTTCCCCCTGGCTATTCCACAACAGCCGCCCCGGCTTCGGCGACAGCGCGGAGACGGGCCGCCTCGCCTACCTGATGTTCTTCGCCCGCGCTTGAACGCCGGCAGTTCCGGCGCTAGCCTCCAATATTCGGCGCAGGGGGTGCGCCGAAAACAGGGGGGATTATCAAATGTCCGATGGTTACGGCGAGTATGAAGGCGTCGGCGGCTGGCTCGCTTTCTTTCTGGTGACTTTGGGGATCATCTCACCGGCGCTGATGATCTTCACCACCTGGCGCGACCTTTCCGATCCGCTCCTGCCGCTCGCTTATGGCGACAGCTTCGGCTCGATCCAGCTGGTCGCCTGGGGCATCACCATCGTCACCGCCTTGCTCTGCTGGTTCGTCGTCTATCGGCTGTTGCGCGTGCTCAAATGGCGCAGCGTCGTCATTGCCATCGTCTCTTTGTGGGTGATCGCGCTGACCAATACTTTCATCGGCGCCTGGGCGATCTCCACCGTCGCCGGGCTGCCGCTCGCCGATTTCCTGAAAGAGTTGAACGTCGAGCTGGTCCGGCCGTTTATTTATGCCGGCGTCTGGACCGCCTATCTGCTGATCAGCCGCCGCGTCGCCAACACCTATCGCGGCCGTTACCCCGAGGAGGAGGAGCAGCCTTACCCGGCTTGAGCCCGCCCCCCGATCGGCCTAGGGTCGGCGCTTCCCCGGGGGAGCGCTTATCCGCGCTTGAGAGGGAGCGAGGACGCTCCGACCCGCTGAACCTGATCCGGCTGACACCGGCGTAGGGAGGGAGGCGGGTGTCGCAGCCGGTCGTCCCTCCAGTGGAGAGGAGCACGAGCATGGCCGACGTCGAACCCACCGCGAAACTCAAGGTCACCACCGGCCCGATCCGTGGCTCGCGCAAAATCCGCGTCGGCCCGCTCGGCGTCGCGATGCGGGAGATCATGCTGGAGCCGTCCTGCGGCGAGCCGCCCTTGCGCGTCTACGATCCCAGCGGCCCCTATACCGATGCCAGCCACCGCACCGACATCATGGCCGGCCTGCCGGAACTGCGCCGCGACTGGATCCGCGCCCGCGGCGACGTCGAGGAAGTCGCCCAGCGCGAGGTCCGCCCCGAGGACAATGGCCAGCTCGGCCCCGACCGCTCCGGCGGCGTCCAGCCCTTTCCGAACGTGCGCAAGACCGTGTTGCGCGCCCGCCCCGGCGCCAACGTCTCCCAAATGCATTACGCCCGCAAAGGCATCATCACGCCCGAGATGGAATATGTCGCCGTCCGCGAGAATCTCGGCCGCGAGCAGATCATCGGCCACATCCGCGACGGCCAGGATTTCGGCGC
>JBBSLM010000261.1:0-3930 GCA_038255245.1 Sphingomonadales bacterium | reverse complement strand
CTGCTGAGCGCCGTCACCGGCGCGTTCGCCGGTCCACGTGCCGTGGAAGCGCCAGTCAGCCAGACGGAGGCACAGGTTGCGGCCATCGCGCGCCCTGCCGCGCGCGTACAACTGGCGGCGATATTACCGCTGCATGAGCCCGGACGGGTCCTCGCTGAGCGCAAGCCCTTGTTCGCCGCGCCCCTATTGCCCGTCGCAGCCGCGCCGCTGACGGATATCCGCCTGAACGAGTAAGGCGGGCGTTCACTCGCCCCTCAATCACGCATCTTCCGAGTGTCGGCGCCGTGGCGCGGGCGCCGCAAACTCTAAAATTCAGGATCCCAGCCCATGTTTGGTGGCTTCGCCAAGAGAATCTTCGGCTCGTCGAACGATCGCTATGTCAAATCGCTTCAGAAAATCGTCAAGCAGATCAACGATCTGGAAGCGGACATTTCTACTCTCTCCGACGAGGAGCTGAAGGCGCAGACGCCGAAGCTGCGCGCGCGGCTGGCGGCGGACGAGAGTCTCGACGACATCCTGCCCGAAGCCTTCGCCACGGTGCGCGAGGCGTCGGTGCGCGTGCTGGGCATGCGCCATTTCGACGTGCAGCTGATCGGCGGCATGGTTCTTCACCGCGGTGAGATTGCCGAGATGCGGACCGGCGAGGGCAAGACGCTCGTCGCCACGCTCGCCACCTATCTGAACGCGCTTGAAGAGAAGGGCGTTCACGTCATCACCGTGAACGACTATCTCGCCCGCCGCGACGCCGAGTGGATGGGGCAGATCTATCGCTTCCTCGGCATGAGTGTCGGCGTGATCGTGCCGAACCTGACCGACCAGGAGCGCCGCGACGCTTATGGCAGCGACATCACCTACGGCACGAACAACGAGTTCGGGTTCGACTATCTGCGCGACAATATGAAGTATGACCGCGCGTCGATGGCGCAGCGGCCGTTCAATTTCGCGATCGTCGACGAGGTGGATTCGATCCTGGTCGACGAAGCGCGCACCCCGCTCATCATTTCCGGGCCGACCGAGGACAAGAGCGAATTGTATATCGCGCTCGACGGCTTCGTGAAGGAGATGCTGCCGGAGGATTACGAGCATGACGAGAAGACCAAGAACGTCACGCTGACGGAGGACGGCACCGAGCGCATGGAGCGCGTGCTGGAGGCGGATGGGCTGCTGGTCGGCTCCAACCTCTACGATTTCGAGAATACGCAGGTGGTGCACCACCTCAATCAGGCGCTGCGCGCGAACGTCGCTTACAAGAAGGACGTCGACTATATTGTGAAGGGCGGCAAGGTCGTCATCATCGATCCGTTCACCGGCCGCATGATGGACGGGCGGCGCTGGTCGGACGGCCTGCACCAGGCGGTCGAGGCCAAGGAAAAGGTCGATATCGAGCCCGAGAACCAGACGCTCGCTTCCATCACCTTCCAGAATTATTTCCGCATGTACCCCAAGCTCTCGGGCATGACCGGCACCGCCGCGACCGAGGCGGCGGAATTCTTCGACATCTACAAGATGAATGTCGTCACCATCCCGACCAACCAGCCGGTGCTGCGCGAGGACGATGTCGATCAATTCTACAAGAATCAGGAAGACAAGTTTGCGGCCATCACCAAGACGGTGAAGGAAGCGTCCGACAAGGGCCAGCCGGTGCTGGTCGGCACCGTGTCGATCGAAAAATCGGAATTGCTGTCCGACTATTTCACGAACGTCGGCGTGAAGCATGAGGTCCTGAACGCCCGCCAGCACGAGCGCGAGGCCCATATCGTCGCGCAGGCGGGCCGGCTGGGCGTGGTCACCATCGCCACCAACATGGCCGGCCGCGGCACCGACATTCAGCTGGGCGGCAATATCGAATTCCGGATCGCCGACGAACTGTCCGAACTGCCCGAAGGACCGGAGCGTGAGGCCGCGATCCAGCGCATCACGCAGGAAGTCACCGAGGAGAAGGACCGGGTGCGCGAGGCGGGCGGCCTGTTCGTGCTCGGCACCGAACGGCACGAAAGCCGCCGCATCGACAATCAGCTGCGCGGCCGTTCGGGCCGTCAGGGCGATCCGGGCTTCAGCCGTTTCTACCTCAGCCTCGACGACGATCTGCTGCGCATCTTCGGGCCGCAGACCATGTTCTCGAAGATGGTCCGCTCCAACCTGGAGGAGGGCGAAGCGATCATCAGCCCATGGATCGCCAAGGCCATCCAGACCGCGCAGAAGAAGGTCGAGGCGCGCAATTACGACATCCGCAAGCAGGTCGTCGAATATGATGACGTGATGAACGACCAGCGGAAGGTCATCTACGAGCAGCGCGCCGATATCATGGATGCGGACACGATCAACGAGGTCGTGATCGACATGCGCACCGACACGGTGAACTCGCTCGTCGGCGAGGCGATTCCGCCCAACACCTATCCCGAGCAATGGGACATCGAATTGCTGAAGACCCGCACCGCGGACGTTTTCGGGCTTGAGCCGCCCTATGAGGATTGGCTCAAGGAGGAAGCGGTCGAGCCCGAAATGTTCGTCGAGCGGCTGCAGGTGCTGGCCGATGCCCAGATCGAGGAGAAGACCGCCGAGATTCCGCCCGAAGCCTGGGCGCAAATCGAGAAGAACCACATGCTGCACTTCCTCGATCACCATTGGAAGGAGCATCTTTCGATGCTCGATGCGCTGCGGCAGGTCGTGCATCTGCGCGCTTATGCCCAGCGCAAGCCGATCGATGAATATAAGCATGAGGCGTTCGCGATGTTCGAGCGGATGCTGGGCGTGATCCGCGAGGACGTGACCGGCGCGCTAGCGGGCTACCAATTCTACCAGCCGCAGCCGCTGCCCGAAATGCCGGACATCTTCACGACCCACATCGATCCCTTCTCCGGCGACGACGACACGTACGATATCGACGCCGGCACCGGCGCCATCCTGTCCCGCCTGCCCCCGCTCCAGTCGCCGCAGCCGGAGATGCCGGCGGGTGTCGAAGGCCCGGTCAGCCGCAACGCGCCATGCCCGTGCGGCTCGGGCAAGAAGTACAAACATTGCCACGGGGCGCTGGACTGAGGGATCGCGCCCGCTAGTCCCCCGCCATCGCCTCGATGTAGCGTGAGGCCAGACGGTCCTCGCGGGAGAAGCTGCGTCCACCGGAAATAAGCCGGCTGGCCTGCCCGGTGCAGCCGTGGCCGACAAGCGTGGTGAGCAAGGCGATTTCGTCGTCCCCGGCCGCGGGAATGATCCGGATCAGGTAAGTGGCGCCCTCGGCATCGAGCCTTGTTCCCTCCGCGACGGGCACGGCGTCGGGCCACGCGATCCAGACGGTGGGTTCATCGCCGCCGGCGAGCTGCGTGTCGGTGAATTCCTGGATCATCCCGTCCGGGCGGGTGAATCGGACACTGGTATTGTAGTCGGGACGGAACATCCCGATCCGGCCGCCAGCGGTCAGGCACACCGTCCCGGCCCATTCCCGCGCCACGCGCTCCGTAAGGCCATAGGGGCTCGGAGGTTGGCTCCGGGTTGCACCGATCCCCCGGCGCACCGTTTCGTTCTGCCGCGCGCAGCGTTCGCCCGGCGCGTTCAGGGTGACCGGGCCCGGCCCGCAGACCTGCCGTGTGCGCTGATTCAGGAGGACCAGCAGCCGGTCATGAGCCGCCAGTGGCAAGGACTGGTTCGCATCGACCATCCGCCCCGCCGGATAGTCCCTGCTGGTCGATTGCACGACCAAGGCATTTTGCGCATTGGCCGGGGCCGCCGTCAGCAGCGCTGTCCCGGCGAGAAGCAGTCGGAGCATCGGGACCATCTGCGCGCCCTTTTTTCCAGGCGTCGAGAGCGGCGCCGCGTCGGCCCAAGGCTAGGACCGGAACGAGAGGACGTCAAAGCAAAGGACGTTCCGTCCCGCATCGCCCGGACCTTGCGTCAGGCGTGTTCAAAGCCGAACAATACGTCCTGCGAGCGCAG
>JBBSLM010000260.1:0-3931 GCA_038255245.1 Sphingomonadales bacterium | reverse complement strand
TGATGATCCCCGGGCTGATGTCGGGTCGCCACATCTGGGAAGCGGCGGTGCGGGCGACGCCGGGCTATCGCTACCATCTGCTGCAGGTCGCGGGCTTCGCGGGCGAAGCGGTGGGCGGCAATGCGGCGGGCCGCATCCTCGCGCCGCTGGCCGAGGAGGTGTCGCGCTATATCGAGGCGAACGGCCTGAACCGCCCCGCCATCGTGGGCCATTCGATGGGCGGCACGATCGGCATGATGCTGGCATCGCGTTATCCAGCCCGCGTCGGCCGGCTGATGGTGATCGACATGCTGCCGCGGCCGACCGCGCTTTATGGCGGCACGGCTGGGTCGAACCTGGCCGGAATGCTCGACGGCCTGATCGACAATGATCGCGCCCGCCGCGCCCTTTCCGGGCTGATCGCGGCCTTCAGCCCGCCCGAAGCTGGCGGCGGCAGCAATGCCGACGTGGTCGCCCGCGCGATGCACGATCTCGGCCGCGTCGATCTGACCGGCGAGCTCGGCAATATCCGCGCGCCGCTCACGATCGTCTATGCCGCCCGCGATGCCCAGGCGCGGGCGACCGCCGACGCCGCCTTCCGGACCGCCTATCGCGACGCGCGCGGCGCGCGGCTGGTGCGGATGGACGATAGCGGCCATCTGATCATGGCCGATCAGCCGCGCCGCTTCGCCGAACTGCTGCGCGCCTTTCTGGCCTGATCGGGGGGCCGATTT
This sequence comes from Sphingomonadales bacterium, assembly GCA_038255245.1. Lineage (GTDB taxonomy): Bacteria > Pseudomonadota > Alphaproteobacteria > Sphingomonadales > Sphingomonadaceae > Allosphingosinicella. The sequence goes on along the minus strand of JBBSLM010000260.1, from coordinate 3,218 downwards.
TCCTTCCGTTGTCCGGCGCGTGCCGATAACCGGCGCCGATGGCGGAATTGTTCGACATGGATGAAGCCCCGGCACGCCCGCGCAAGCGGCCGCGCTCGGCATTGCGCGCGCTGATGAAAAGCGAGGCGGGCGGCGGCCTGCTGCTGATCGGGGCGGCCGCGCTGGCGCTGATCGTGGCGAACAGCGCGCTGGCGGAGCAGTATTTCGGGCTGCTCGCCACCTATCTCGGGCCGCTCAATGTCCTGCACTGGATCAACGACCTGCTTATGGCTTTGTTCTTCCTGCTCGTCGGGCTGGAGATCAAGCGCGAGTTTCTGGACGGGCAGCTGTCGACGCCGCGCCGGCGGGTGTTGCCGGGGCTGGCGGCACTGGGCGGAATGGTTGCGCCGGCACTCATCTATGTCGCGCTGAACCTCGATTCTGGCGCGCTGCACGGCTGGGCGGTGCCGGTGGCGACCGACATCGCCTTCGCGCTGGGGGTATTGGCGCTGCTGGGGCGGCGGGTGCCGGTCAGCCTCAAAATCTTCCTCACCGCGCTGGCGATCATCGACGATCTGCTCGCGGTCCTGGTGATCGCTCTCTTCTATACCGATCAATTGCACCTCGGCTGGGTCGCGGCGGCGGCGGCGACGATCCTTATCCTCGCGCTCATGGCGCGGCAGCGGATCGGCAGCCTGCCGCTCTATTTGCTGGGCGGCGCCTTCCTGTGGACCTTCACTTTCCTGTCGGGCGTCCACGCCACGCTGGCCGGCGTGGCGCTGGCGATGACCATTCCGATCCGCTGTTCGCCGGGCTCGCCGGACGATCGCGCCTCGCCGCTCCACCGGCTCGAACATGGCATCCAGCCCTGGGTCGCCTATGCGGTGATTCCGATCTTCGGCTTCGCCAATGCGGGCGTGTCGCTGGCCGGGCTCGGCTTCGATGCTTTGCTTTCGCCGGTGGCGCTGGGCGTCGCGGCCGGATTGTTCGTGGGCAAGCAGATCGGCGTGTTCGGCATCACCTGGCTGGCGATCCGCCTGCGCTGGGCCGACACGCCCGAAAATGCGACGATGATGCAGGTCTATGGCGTCGCCTTGCTCTGCGGGATCGGCTTCACGATGAGCCTGTTCATCGGCTTGCTGGCGTTCGACGACGTCGGCCTGCAGGCCCAGGTGAAGATCGGCGTGCTGGCCGGCTCGCTCGCCTCGGCGCTGGCGGGGGCGGCGGTGCTGATGATCGCGCGGCGGGAACGCAAACCGACGAAAAGCGTCCGCTTCGGCGGTTAATTCGGCGTCAGCACCGTATCGACCGCGTCCGGCGACAGCTGCGGATAATCGAGCGTATAATGCAGCCCGCGGCTCTCCTTGCGGGCCAGCGCGCAGCGCACGATCAGCTCCGCCGCCTGCAGCAGGTTGCGAAGTTCGATCAGGTCCGGCGTCACCCGGAAATGGCCGTAATAATCGCCGATTTCCTCGCTCAGCAGGCGGATGCGGCTCTGCGCGCGCTTCAGCCGCTTCGTCGTGCGCACGATGCCGACGTAATTCCACATGAAGCGGCGGATCTCGGTCCAATTCTGCTTGATCACCACTTCCTCGTCGGAATCGGTGACTCGGCTCTCGTCCCACGGCCGGATCGCGGGCGGCGGCGGCAGCTCGACCCAATGCGCGGCGATATGCTGCGCGACCGCGCGCCCGTAGACGAAGCATTCCAACAGCGAGTTCGACGCCAGCCGGTTCGCCCCATGCAGCCCCGATTGCGTCACCTCGCCCGCGGCATAAAGCCCCGGCAGGTCGGTCCGCCCGTCCAGGTCCACGATCACGCCGCCGCAGGTGTAATGCTGGGCCGGCACCACCGGGATCGGCTGCGTCGTCATGTCGATGCCGAGCCCGAGGAGCTTCTCGTAAATGTTCGGGAAATGCCCGCGCACGAACTCCGGCGGCTGATGGCTGATGTCGAGATGGACATAATCCAGGCCGAAGCGCTTGATCTCCGCATCGTTGGCGCGGGCGACGATGTCGCGCGGCGCCAGCTCCTCGCGCGGGTCGTAATCGGGCATGAAGCGCCTGCCGGTCGCCGGATTGATCAGCCGCCCGCCCTCGCCGCGCACCGCTTCGGTGATCAGGAAATTCTTGACCTCCAGATTGTAGAGGCAGGTCGGGTGGAATTGCATGAATTCCATATTCGACACGCGGCAGCCGGCGCGCCACGCCATCGCGATCCCGTCCCCTGTCGCGCCCTTCGGCGCCGTCGAGAACAGGTACGTCCGCCCGGCGCCGCCCGTCGCCAGCAATGTTGCGTTGGCGGTGAACAATTCCACCGCGCCGGTCGCCTTGTTGACCGCATAACAACCCCAGACCCGGCCGGCGCCCGAATAGCGCGCCTCGTGGCGCCCGGTGGCAAGGTCGATCGCGACCATGTCCGGCACCATGCGGATGTTCGGATGGGCCAGCGCCGCCTTGATCAGCGCCTGCTGCACCGCCCAGCCGGTGGCGTCGTCGACATGGACGATGCGGCGATGACTATGCCCGCCTTCGCGGGTCAGGTGCCAGCGGCCGCCATTCGCGCCTTGCTCGCCCTCGCTCCCGTCCGGCGCGGTGAAGGCCACGCCCAGCGTCGCCAGATTCTCGATCGCGGCCGGGGCATTCTCGACCACGAACTCGACCACCGCCCGGTCGTTCAGCCCGGCCCCGGCGGTCATCGTATCCTCGATATGGCTGTCGAACGTGTCGCCTTCCTCGAGCACCGCCGCGATCCCGCCCTGCGCCCAGGCGGTCGAGCCCTCGTCGAAGCCCCCTTTGGCGAGCACGGTCACCTTGAAGCGATCGGCAAGGTTCAACGCCGCCGTCAGCCCCGCTGCGCCGGAGCCGATGATCAGGATGTCGCTTTGCACGGCTTCGCCCAAACCTAGCCTCCCCCGGAGCCCGTCATTGCGAGGAGCGAAGCGACGAAGCAATCCATCCTGAGAGGGTCTGGCCCTGGATTGCTTCGCTTCGCTCGCAATGACGAATGCGGCTTCACGCCGCCGCCCGCGTCAGGTTCAGGAACACATCCTCCAGGTCGGCTTCCCGGGTCGAGACGTCCACGATCCCCAGCCCCTCGCGGGCCAGCGCGCTCAGCACTTCGCCGGCATTCACCTTGTCCTTGCGATAGGTGATGATCAGCGTGCGCGCGCCCTTCAGCTCGACCTTTTCGAAGCAGATATTGTCCGGCACGGCGGCAAGATCGCGGTCCACGACGAC
>JBBSLM010000259.1:0-3931 GCA_038255245.1 Sphingomonadales bacterium | reverse complement strand
GTGTTCCACGCGCTGGTGCGCTGGATGAACCCGATCCTCGCCTTCACCACCGAAGAAGTGTGGACCACGCGCTTTCCGGATGCGGAATCGGTGCATCTGCTCGAATGGCCGCAGATCGATGCGGGCTGGCGGGACGAGGCGCTGGGCGCGCGGTTCGACGCCTTGCTTGCCGTGCGGCAGAACGTCACCGAAGCGATCGAGCCGCTGCGGCGCGAGAAGATCGTCCGCTCCAGCAACGAAGCGCGCGTCCTGATTTCGGACGGGCAGCTTGACCTGCTTGGGAGCACGCGCACAGACCTGACCGAGCTGTTCATCGTAGCCGAGGTCGGGGACAATGTGGCCGGCCAGATTGCGGTGAGCCGCACGGAATTCCTCAAATGCGGCCGGTGCTGGCGGCATTTGCCGGAAGTGAAGGAAGATGACGCCCTGTGCGGGCGCTGCAACGAGATGGTGCATGGCTGACATCAATAATTCCGCTCACCTCGAGCGCAGTCGAGAGGCGGGTCGAACTGGGGACTCCGCTTCGATCCTTTGCTCTGGCTTGGACTGTGTCTCGACTTCGCTCGACATGAGCGGGTTTGGGGGTGGCGAATGAGCGAAACGAGTATCGCCGACACGCCCGCCGCGCCGCCGCGGTCGCCGAAGCAGATCGAGAGCGCGATCCAGCGCAATCGCGCTTATGGCTATGCGCTGGCGCTGCTGGTGTTCGTGTTCGATCAGGCGACCAAGTGGGTGGTGACTTACCCGCTGGAATTGCAATTCCGCCGGCAGATCGAATTGCTGCCTTTCTTCGATCTGACCTGGGTCGAAAATCGCGGCGTTTCGATGGGCTTCCTCACCGCGTCCGACGAATTCATGCGCTGGGCCCTGGTGCTGATCACCAGCGCGATCGCCGCGTTCGTGGCGGTCTGGCTGTGGCGGGAAAAGCGCCGCGACGACGCCTGGGGACTGGCGCTCGTGCTCGGCGGCGCGCTGGGGAATATCCTCGATCGCATCCGCTTCGGCTATGTCGTCGACTTCATGGACCTGCATTTCGGCGAGTGGCGGCCATTTTTGGTGTTCAATATCGCCGATGCCGCTATTACCATCGGCGTCCTGCTGCTGCTGCTGCGCGCCTTGCTGACTCGCAAGGAAAAGCCGGCGAAGGCCAAGACGGAATAAAGCCCGACGGGGCCATTGAAGGAAATGTCATGCGTTTGATTGCGATCGCCGCCCCCCTCGCCGCCCTGATCGTGGCGGGCTGCGCCTCCGGCGGGCCGTTCCAGCGTGCCCGGCCGGACGAGTTTGCGGTGACCCGCTCGCCTGAACTGATCGTGCCGCCGGAATTCAGCCTGACGCCGCCGCGGCCGGGCCAGGCCGATCCGGGCGCCTCCGATCCGCGCGCCCAGGCGCTCCAGGCCCTGTTCGGCGGCCCGCAGCCGCGCAGCGCGGTCGAGCAGCGCCTGCTGCAGTCGGCCGACGCGAACGGCGCTGTGCTCGGCGCGCGCTCGCTCGCCGGCGACACCGAAACGCAGGTCGTGAACCGCGGCGCGCTGGTGCAGACGATCATCGCTTTGCCCGAAGGCGACGGCGCGACCGCGAGCGTCCAGGTTCCGAACTGACCCTTCATCCTCTCCCCTGAAGGGGGGGGGAGGGAAAATGTTTACCGCTCACCATTAATCTCCGGCGCCATGACGCATCAGGCGCCTCCCTCGCCCGCTTTGCCCGGCGGCGATCCCGGCCGGCAGGTCGCATCCTTGCGCGAGATATTGCTACTGGTCCGCGACCTTTCCGGGAGCGGCGGCGGGGGCAGTTCCGATGCGTTGCTGGACGAAGCAGCGACAATCAGCAGCCTTTACGAGCGCGCGACGCCGGTCGCCCAGCGGCGCTTCGACGGACAGGCGGCCGAGATTGCCGCCTGGGCCGCGGCCGGAGTCGAAGCCTTGCTCGCCACCGGCGTCCCACCCCGCCCGTCGGCTGCGCGGCGTCTGGCGGAGCGGCTCGACGAGAGCCTCGCGCGGCTAACCCTCACCCTTGGCAACTGACCGCGGGGCCGGCGCGTCCGGCCAGTCGCGGATGTGCAGGTCTCGCTGCGGGAAGGGAATTTCGATGCCGTGTTCGGCAAACAAATCCCAAAGCCGGCTGAGGATTTCGGAGCGGACGCTACCGACGCCGGCCTCCGGATCCACGATCCAGACCAGGATTTCGAAATCCACGCTGCTATCGCCAAAGTCGCGCAACCAGACGTTCGGCTTCGGCGTTTTCAAGACGCGCGCCGATGCTTCCGCCGCCTCGATCATCAGGCGCCGCGCGAGCTTCAAGTCGGCATGATAAGACACGCCGATGGGGATGTGCATACGGACATCCCTGCTGGAATAGGACCAATTCTCCACCTCGCGGGTCATCAGATCCTCATTCGGGATCAGATGCTCCTTGCCGTCGCGGGTGACGACGGAGACGGCGCGGACGCCGATCTTGTTGACCGAGCCGAAGCTGTCGCCGACGACGATCACGTCGCCAGGCTTGATCGAACGGTCCATCAGCAGGATGATCCCGGCGAACAAATTGCCGACCGTCTTCTGCAGCCCAAAGCCGATCGCCAGGCCGAAGGCGCCGCTAAACAAAGCGAGCGCGGTCAGGTCGATTCCGACAATGCCGAGGGCGACGAAGAATGCGACCACGAGGATCGCGACCCCTGCCAGCTTCTCGGCGAGCAGGCGCTGCGCCGGATCGAGCGCCCGATTGCCCTTGAGACCGTGACCGATGATTCGGTTCGCCAACCGGACGGCAAGGTAAAGTATGGCCAGCCCGATCGCGATCTGGAACAGGTTCAACAGCGAAACGCGCTGGGCCCCGAGGGTGACGGCAACCCCGTCAAGAGCCACCGTCATCGGCTCGAGCCCGCCGACGGCATCGGCCAGCGCGGCGGCGAAGGCAAAGGCCCCGAGCAGCCAGGCGATCAGGCGCGCGACGCCCAGCCCGCGCACGAAACTCACCACCAGCAAAGCCGCGCCAATTGCGGCCGCTATCCCCAGCAACAGGCCCGCGAGCGGCGGCCAAGTATGGACTCGCAGCGCAAGCGACAGCAGCAGCCAGCTGACCAGCCAACGCACCGTCGCGCACAGCCGCGCCTGCACCCCCTCGCCTTTTCCACCCGCGTAACGCGCCCATGATCGTATCAGGGGCGGCCCGCCCCAGCGGCCGGCGGCCCATCCGGCGATCACGGCGAGGAGGATGGTGGCGGCCGCAGCCCCGGCGGCGATCCAGTCGAGGCTGTCAGGGCTTTCGATCCCGAGAGCGGTAGCGAAACGTTCGATCATGCTGAGTGAGTAACGGCCAGGGCGCTTGCAAGGTCCGCGATCAGATCGTCCGGTTCCTCCAGCCCGATCGATAGCCGCACGACAGGGCCGCTCGGCGAGCGCTTCAGAGTGCGGCCGGTGGCGTCGGACGGGACGGCGAGACTTTCGAAGCCGCCCCAGCTCCAGCCGATGCCGAACAGCTCGAGGCTGTCGATCAGCCGGTTGCGCGCCGCCTTGTCGCCGCCCTCCAGCTCGAACGCGAACAGGCCGGAGGCGCCGAGGAAATCGCGGGCCCAATGTTCGTGGCCGGGGCAGGACGGCAAGGCCGGGTGCAGGACACGCGCGACCTTGGGATGACCGGCGAGCCAGGTCGCAATCTTGAGCGCGCTTTCGCCGTGGCGGCGCAGGCGGATGTCGAGGGTGCGCAGGCCGCGCAGCGCCAGCCAGGCATCGTCGGGCGCGCCGGTCTGGCCGAGGACGCGGCTGGTCTGCTCCAGCCGGGCGGCCAGTTCCGGGCGCACCGTCACCGACCCCAGCATAAGGTCCGAATGGCCACCGATATATTTGGTGCAGGCGAGGATGGAGACGTCGCAGCCGCGTTCGATCGCGGGGAAGAGCAAAGGCGTCGCCCAAGTGTTGTCGATCAGGGTGAC
>JBBSLM010000258.1:0-3932 GCA_038255245.1 Sphingomonadales bacterium | reverse complement strand
GTCGACAAGGACGAGCGCAAGATCGACGCGCTCGAGCGCAATGTCATGCCGATCTATGAGCCGGGCCTGGACGAACTCGTCGCCCGCAACGTGCGGCAGGGCCGCTTGTCCTTCACCACCAGCATCGCCGAAGGTGTGAAGGATGCGGAGGCAGTGTTCATCGCGGTCGGCACGCCATCGCGGCGCGGCGACGGCCATGCGGACCTTTCCTACGTTTACGGCGCGGCCAAGGAGATTGCCGCCGCGCTGACGGGCCCCGCCGTCATCGTGACCAAATCCACGGTGCCCGTCGGCACCGGCGACGAGGTCGAGCGGATCATGCGCGAGGAGCGCTCCGATCTCGACATTTCAGTGTGCTCCAACCCGGAATTCCTGCGCGAGGGCGCGGCGATCGAGGATTTCAAGCGCCCGGACCGCATCGTGGTCGGCACCGAGGACAGCCAGGCCGAGAGCGTGATGCGCGAGATCTACCGGCCGCTGTCGCTCAACAAGGCACCGTTGCTGTTCACGTCGCGCCGCACAGCCGAGCTGATAAAATATGCGGCCAATGCCTTCCTCGCGACCAAGATCACTTTCATCAACGAGATCGCCGACCTGTGCGAGATCGTCGGCGCGGATGTGCAGGACGTGTCCACCGGCATCGGCCTCGACAACCGAATCGGCGGCAAGTTTCTCCATGCGGGTCCCGGCTATGGCGGTTCCTGCTTCCCCAAGGATACGCTCGCGCTGCTGAAGACGGCCGAAGATCATCAATCGCCCATCCACATCGTCGAGGCGGTGGTGAAGGTGAATGACAGCCGCAAGCGGGCGATGGGCCGCAAGGTAATCCGGGCGCTGGGCGAAGAACCGCGCGGGAAGACGGTGGCCTTGCTTGGCCTGACCTTCAAACCGAACACCGACGACATGCGCGATGCGCCGTCGATCGCGATCTTCCAGGCGCTGGAAGATGCGGGCGTCGATGTGCGCGGCTATGATCCGGAAGGGATCGAGCAGGCGCGGCCGCTGATGCCGGGCATGATCTTCTGCGACAATCCGTTCGATGCGGCCGAGGGCGCGGACGCGGTCGTGCTCGTAACCGAGTGGGACGATCTGCGCGCGATCGATCTGAAGCGGCTAAAGGCGAAGATGGCCGGCAATCAGCTGATCGACCTGCGCAACGTCTACAATCCAGAGGATGTGATCGCCGCGGGTTTCGAATGGCAGGGGATCGGCAAGCCGGGTGTGGCGAAGGCGAAGGTGCCGTCGGCGGCCTGAGACTCGCTTCGGCTGCTTGAGCTGCGGCAACCCTTGGGTCATCGCGGCGTTGTCCGATGACAGACCAGGGAGCCCCAGATGAAAATGAAGTTCGCGTTGGTGGCCGGAATGGCGGCGATCACGGCCGCCTGCGGTGGCGAGAAGGCACAAACCGCCAATAGTGTGGCAAATGTGACCGCGCCGCCGGTTGGAACGGCCGATGCTCAGGCCGCGAATGTGCAAGCTGCCGGCGCGGCGGGCGTCGGTGGTACGCCGATGCTGGACGCACAGGGCAAGCAGGTCGCGATGGCGAATGTCACCCAGCATGGCGACGAGTTCCTCGTCACCATCAGCGTCACCGACATGGCGCCGGGCACATATGCCGCACATCTCCACACGGCCGGGCGCTGCGACGCGCCGGCGTTCGAGACGGCGGGCGGGCATTGGAATCCGACCGGCCGGCAGCATGGCTCCCAGAATCCGCAGGGCCAGCATCTCGGCGATCTGCCGAATGTGACGATCGGTGACGGCCGGCGCGGCCAGATCGAGTTCCGCGTGCCGAATGCCAGTCTCGAAGGCGGCGCCAACCCGCTGCTCGATGCCGATGGCGCAGCGGCGGTGATCCACGCCGGACCGGATGACTATCGCACCGACCCGAGCGGCAATAGCGGCGACCGGATCGCCTGCGGTGTCATCCGGCGCGCGGGCTAGATCGCCCAGCTGAGACAGTCCAGTGTTAGACGGCTTCTCCCGCCGCGCGGGCGCGATCGATGACGCTGGCCTCCATGCGCGGCAGGGTGCGGGCTGCGTAGAAGAGCAGGCCGAGCGTCACCGGCAGGATGAACAGCACCGATAGCATCGCAAAGCGCATGTCGCCCGTGACGTCGCTGACCAGACCGACCACATAGGGCCCGAGTCCCAGGCCGATAATGTTGGTGCCAAGGAAGAAGACTGCCGTCGCCATGCCGCGCATCCGCGGTATCACCATGTCCTGGCACGTGGCGGCGACCGGGCCGAGCCACATGATGCCGAGGAAGCTGGTAAGGCCGAGCGCGAAATAATAGATGTTCACGTTAGACGTGGTCATCATCAGCACCAGGCAGGACGAGCCCGAGATGGCGGCGAACAGGACGAGATAGAGCCGCCCGCCTGGATGAAGCCGCTTGGCCCAGTCGCCCAGCACGCCGCCAAGGATCGTGCCGGCGCCGCCGGCGATGGCCAGCACCCAGCCGAGGATGAAACCGGCTTCCGGGCCGACCTGGAAAGTCTGGACGGCGTACAGATAGAGGAACGGCGAGATCCCGTAGCTGGCGAAGGACATCAGGCCACCGGCGAGCGACAGGGCCGCGAAGGTCGGATTGCCGATCAGGGCGGCGCTCGGCCGGTCGCGAAGGCGGATCGACTGGAGCCAACTGAAGCTGCAATAAGCGCCGATCCCGATCGCCAGCCACTGGATGATGTTGGTGGTGATGGCCAGGCCCGCAATCTCGCCGAGTACGGGGCGCTTCGCTTCCGGCAGCAGCTGATCGGTCCACCAGACCAGACCAATCGCCGCGATAGTGATCAGCACGAGGGCAATCACGTTGCGGCTCAAGGCGGACTTCGCCTTGCTTCGCGCGAGACCGACCATCGAGAAAGGCGGGAACATCGCGGCGAATTCGCGGCCCACCGAGCGGAAGGGTTTCGGATCGCCTTGGCTCTGAATGCCTTCGATTGCGCCGCGCACCGGCTCGCGCACGGTGAAATACATGAGCAGCGCGAGAAGCAGGCCGGGAATGCCGAACGCCAGGAAGGTTGCCTGCCAGCCGGCGAGGCCGAACGGGCGCGTGGCTTCCGTGTAGTTCGCATCCCAATAGGCAATGACCGCGCCGCCGAAAATCAGCGAGGCGCCGACGCCCACGTAGATGCCGCTCGAATAGAGGGCGAGCGCGGTGGCGCGCTTCTCGCGCGGAAAATAATCCTGGATCAGCGAGTAAGCGGCGGGTGAGGCGCTGGCTTCACCGATGCCCACCCCGACGCGCGCGGCGCCGAGCTGGGCGAAATTGCTGGCAAAGCCGCTGACGGCGGTCATCGCCGACCAAAAGCTCAGGCCGAGCGAGATCGTTTTCACCCGGTGCCAGCCGTCGGCGAGCTTGGCGAGCGGAATGCCGAACAAAGCGTAGAACAAGGCGAAGGCGGTGCCGAACAGCAGGCCGAGCTGAGCATCGTTGAGGCCAAGGTCGGCCTTCAGCGACGGCGCCAGGATGGTGATGACCTGACGATCGATGAAATTGAAGGCGTACATGACCATCAGCAGGCCGAGCACGTAATATCGGTAAACTCGTTCCTTCACGCGGCCGCCCCTCGCTTCCCAACCGATGCGCCTATCCTTACAGGCTTGGCTGGAGCCGCAAAGGAGTTTCCTCGCCTTGAGCCGATCGGTCTTGTTCGTCTGCCTCGGCAATATCTGCCGCTCGCCGCTGGCCGAGGCGGCGTTGCGGGCGGAGGCCGTGAGGGTCGGCCTCGACGTCGAGATCGACAGCGCCGGGACGGGGGACTGGCATTTGGGCTACCCGCCCGATCCGCGCGCGACGGCGGTGGCGGCGAGGAACGGAGTTGAGACTTCGCACCTGCGCGCGCGGCTGGTGACGGCGGATGATTTCGCGCGGTTCGATCATATCGTGGCGCTGGACGCACAAAATCTCGCGGACCTGGAAGCG
>JBBSLM010000257.1:0-3933 GCA_038255245.1 Sphingomonadales bacterium | reverse complement strand
CCCGAGCGCGTCCAGCACGCCGACGAGCGTCTCCAGCGTCGGATTCCCGTTTTCCGACAGCGCATTGTAGAGCGCCTGGCGTCCAACGCCCGCCTTGCGCGCAACATCGCTCATGCCCTTTGACCGCGCAACGTCGCCGATCGCGCGGGCAATTTCCTGCGGCGATCCGTCTTCCATCCAGATTTTGAGATAGTCGAGAATATCGTCCTCGGACGACAGATAATCGGCGGGATCAAAGGGTGTTGTCTTCGTCCCCAATGCCAAGCTCCTTCGCCAACCCCTTCGCGCGGGCAATGTCACCCGCCTGACTGTCCTTGTCGCCGCCCGCCAACAACAGGATGACGGTGTCGCCCCGCTGCGCGAAATAGACGCGATAACCGGGACCGAAGAACATGCGCAATTCGTGCACGCTATCGCCCACCGGCTGGCAATCACCGAACTGCCCATCCGACAACCGCCGCAGCCGCTTCAGAATGCGCAGCCGCCCCTCACGGTCGCGCAGCCTCTTCAGCCAGCGGACGAAATCGTCGGATTGCTCCAGCGAAAAGCCCTGTCCTGTATACAGGACACTTCGCTTCGGTCAAGTTCGTTCGTCATGGCGGTATCGTAGCTGCCTCTCGAGCTCGTCATTACCGCCGTCATACAGAGATGTTGAATCGCGCGCATTTGGGCATTGTTTAACCGCAGGCAACCACCTCACCGCCCCCGCGCTTTCCTCCCCATCCGCATCGCCTGTTGCTTCCCGTACCGCGTCTTCCTCGTCCCCGGCTTGCCCTCATTGCTGTGCCCGACGATCGGCGCGCGTTTCTGGTGATCCGGCAGCCCGAGCTCGTCATCCTCCAGCTTGCGGATTTCGTCGCGGAGGCGGGCGGCGGTTTCGAATTCGAGGTCGGCGGCGGCCTTGCGCATGCGGCTTTCGAGATCCTCGATATGGGCGCGCAGATTGTGGCCGACGAGGTGCGGCGTGTCCGCGTCGCCCGTGTCGATCATCACGCTGTCGCGGTTGCTGACGTCCCTCAAGATGTCGCTGATGTCGCGCTTGATCGTCGTCGGGGTGATGCCGTGCTCGAGGTTATACGCCTCCTGCTTCTCGCGGCGGCGGTTGGTTTCGTTGAGCGCCCGCTCCATGCTGCCGGTGACGCGGTCGGCGTAGAGGATGACCTTGCCCTCGACGTTGCGGGCGGCGCGGCCGATCGTCTGGATCAAGGAGGTTTCGGAGCGCAGGAAGCCCTCCTTGTCCGCGTCCAGGATCGCGACCAGCCCGCATTCGGGAATGTCCAAACCCTCCCGCAACAGGTTAATCCCGACAAGCACGTCGTAGACGCCGAGGCGCAAATCCCGGATCAGCTCGATCCGCTCCAGCGTCTCGACGTCGCTGTGCATGTAGCGGACCTTGAGCCCCGCCTCGTGCAGATATTCGGTCAGATCCTCGGCCATCCGCTTGGTCAGCGTCGTCACCAGGGTGCGGAACCCCTTTGCCGCGGTCGCCTTGGCTTCCACGATCAGATCCTGGACCTGCTCCTCGACCGGCTTGATCTCGACCGGCGGGTCGATCAGCCCGGTGGGACGGATCACCTGCTCGGCGAACACGCCTGCGGTCTGCTCCAGCTCCCAGCCGCCCGGCGTCGCCGACACAGCCACCGTCTGCGGCCGCATCGCGTCCCATTCATTGAAGCGCAGCGGCCGGTTGTCGATGCAGGACGGCAGCCGAAAGCCATATTCCGCGAGCGTAATCTTCCGCCGATGATCGCCCCGCGCCATCGCGCCGATCTGCGGCACGGTCTGGTGGCTTTCGTCGAGAAACAGCAGGGCGTTGTCGGGCAGATATTCGAACAGGGTGGGCGGTGGCTCGCCCGGCAGGCGCCCGGTCAGGAAGCGGCTGTAATTTTCGATCCCCGCGCAGCTGCCCGTCGCCGCGATCATCTCCAGGTCGAAATTGGTGCGCTGCTCCAGCCGCTGATGCTCGAGCAATTTGCCCTCCGCCTCCAGCTCCTTCAGCCGCTCGGTCAGCTCAAAACGAATCGCCTCCATCGCCTGCTTCATCGTCGGGCCCGGCGTGACGTAATGCGAATTGGCGAAGACGCGGACGTAATCGAGGCTCGCCGCCTTCTTCCCCGTCAGCGGATCGAATTCGACAATCTCCTCGATCTCGTCGCCGAAGAAAGCGATTCGCCAGGCGCTATCCTCATAGTGTGACGGATAAATTTCCAGACTGTCGCCGCGCACCCGGAAATTGCCACGCGCGAAGCCGGCGTCGTTGCGCTTATATTGCAGCGCGACCAGCTTGCGGATGATCTCGCGCTGATCGACCGTCTGCCCCTTCTTCAGGTCGAAGATCATCGCGCTGTACGTTTCGACCGAGCCGATGCCGTAGATGCACGACACCGACGCCACGATGATCACGTCGTCCCGCTCCAGCAGCGACCGGGTGGCGCTGTGCCGCATCCGGTCGATCGCCTCGTTCACCGAGCTTTCCTTCTCGATATACGTGTCCGACCGCGGCACATAGGCCTCGGGCTGGTAATAATCGTAATAGCTGACGAAGAATTCGACCGCATTGTCCGGAAAGAAGCTCTTGAATTCCCCATAGAGCTGCGCCGCCAGAATTTTGTTCGGGGCGAGGATCAGCGCCGGCCGCTGCAGCGTCTCGATCACCTGCGCGGCGGTGTAGGTCTTGCCCGAGCCGGTCACGCCCAGCAGCACCTGCGTCTTCTCGCCCGCGCGGATTTGCTCGACCAGTTCGGCGATCGCGGTCGGCTGGTCGCCCGCCGGCGAATAGTCGCTGACCAGCTTGAACGGCCGGCCCCCTTCCGATTTTTCCGGCCGCTGCGGCCGGTGCGGGACGAAACTTTGGCCGGTCTCCGGCTCCTCGAGGCTGGTACGGATCTGGATGGCCATGTTCTCCATATGGTCATTGTCGCGACGAGACGCTAGCTTGGCCGAAACAACAGGGACACGCTCAGCGTGCCCGCAGAACAACAGGGACACGCTCAGCGTGCCCGCAGAACAAAAGGGAGAGCAGCGATGGGCAAGGCATTGATCGGCATGATTCCGCTCGTGATTCTGGCGGCTTGCGGCGGCGCGGCGGAGGAGAATAAGGCCAAGGGCAAGGCCGAGCGGCTGCAGGCTGGCCAATATGAAGTCACCGCGGAGGTCACGAACTTCAAGGCGGCCGACAAGGGCAGTCCGAAGATCGAAGCCAAGCAGGGCGACAGCATGACGCGCAGCGTCTGCCTGCCCGAAGGCGCGACGGCCCCGCCGGCGGAATTGTTCACCGACGAAGGCTATACCTGCCGCAGCGGCGGCGACCTGTTCGTCCGCAACGGTTCGATCAACGCCAATCTGGACTGCACCGGCACGGGCCTGTCCGGGCAGGTGGGCTATGCCATCACCGGGACCTTCACCGCCGATTCGTTCGAAGCCGAGCGGCAGTTGAAGACCCGCCTGACCACCGACGGCGATGTCGAGATCAACTCCACGATCCGCGGCCGCCGCACCGGCGAATGCAGCGCGGCGGCGCCTGCGCCAGCGGAGCAGGCGAAATGATCGGCTACGTCACGCTCGGCAGCAACGACCTCGACCGCGCGAAGGGGTTTTACGACGATCTGCTCGGCACGCTCGGGGCAAAGCGGATCATGGAATTTCCCGAAAGCGGCTTCACCATGTGGGGCACCAGCTGGGACAAGCCCGGCATTGCGGTTACCCGGCCCTATGACGGCCAGCCGCATGATCGCGGCAATGGCCATATGACCGCGATCCCGGTTGAGACGCGCGGCCAGGTCGATGCCTTGTATGCCAAGGCGATGGCGCTTGGCGGCAGCGACGAAGGTGCGCCGGGCCTGCGCGGCGAGGAAGGGCCGCAGGCTTTTTACGGCGCCTATTTCCGCGATCTGGACGGCAACAAGCTCTGCGCGTTCCGGATCGGGGCGGCCT
>JBBSLM010000256.1:0-3943 GCA_038255245.1 Sphingomonadales bacterium | reverse complement strand
TCGGCGCCGCATTGCCCGAGCGCGACCAGAGCCGCGCGTGCCGCACCGCCTGAGCCGAGCACCACGGCGCGTTTGCCATCGAGGTCGACGGTCGCAAATGAGCGCAGGAGCGCGTCCACGTCGCTATTATAGCCGTGGAGGCGGCCGTCGCGCGGGACGATGCAATTGACCGCGCCCGACCGGGCCGCGCCGTCATCGAGCCAGTCCATCCTCGCCGCCGCTTTCTCCTTCAGCGGCATGGTGACGTTGCAGCCGCGCCAAAACGGATCGTCTCGACGGCTGGCGAGATAGGTCGCAAGCGCCGCCGCCTCGCAACGCACGGAACGGTAGCTGCCGGGCAGCTCGCGTTCGGCCAGCCAATGCGTGTGGATCGCCGGAGACGCTGAGTGCGCGACCGGATCGCCGATCAATTCGGCATAGGGGTCAAGCATCGACGCGGTCGAGGAAGTCGGCAACCGCGCCAAGGCTGACGCCGTTCTCCACGAAAGCCTGGCCGATGCCCCGAGCGAGGATCAGAGTAAGGTCACCCCCCGACGCTTTCTTGTCGGCCAGCATATGCGCGGCGATCGCGCTGCCCGGCACCGTCAGCCCGGCATCGGCGGGGCGGACGGGCAAGCCGGCGGCGCGCAAATGCCGCTCGACCCGTTCCGCATCCGCTACCGAACAAAGGCCGCGCTCGGCGGAGAAGCGGAAGGCCAAGGCGAGGCCGATGGATACCGCCTCGCCGTGCAGGAGAGTGTCGGAAAAGCCGGTTTCCGCTTCCAGCGCATGGGCGAAGCTGTGGCCGAGGTTCAGGAGCGCGCGCTTGCCGAGCGTCTCGCGCTCGTCGGCGACGACGAACGCCGCCTTGGCCCTCGCGCAGGTCTCGATCGCGTGGCGACGGTGGGCGACGACATTGCCCGAGAGGACCGAAGCGCCGTTCGCTTCCAGCCAGGCGAAAAAATCCGCGTCGCCGATCAGGCCATATTTCACGATCTCGGCATAGCCGGCGCGCAGCTGGCGGTTGGGGAGGGTGGCGAGGCAGGACGGGTCGGTCAGGATCAGGCGCGGCTGATGGAAGGTCCCCACCATATGCTTGCCCTGGGGCAGGTTGATTCCGGTCTTGCCGCCGATCGCGCTGTCCACCATCGCCAGGAGGGTCGTGGGCATCTGCGCGATGCCGATGCCGCGCTTGAAGACCGAGGCGGCCAGCCCGGCCAGATCGCCGACCACGCCGCCGCCGAAGGCGAGGATCGTGTCGCCGCGCTCGACCTGCAAATTCGCCAGCGCGTCGGTGAGGCCGGCAAGCCCCGGCCAGCTTTTCGTCGATTCGCCCGGCGGGATGACGATCGGCTCGGCGCGCAGCGGAGCGAGCCCGGCGAGGAGGCGACGGCCGAGCGCTTCCATCACGTTGACGTCGCTGACGAGCACGATCCGGCCGCCGCGTGCAAAGGGCGCGAGCCATTTGCCGGCTGCGTCGAGCAGGCCGTCGGCGATGACGATGTCGTGGCTTCGCTCGCCGAGCCCGACGGGGATGCGGGTCTCGCTCATCCGCCGCACTGCGCGCGGTGGAGCAGGAAATGGTCGGCCAGCACGAGCGCCACCATCGCCTCCACCACCGCCGCGCCGCGAATGGCGACGCACGGGTCATGGCGGCCCTTGGTGACGATCTCGGCCTCCGCTCCTGCCGTGTCGATCGTCCGCAGCGGCCGGGGCAGGGAGGAAGTCGGCTTGAACGCGGCGCGCACGACGATCGGCTGGCCGGTGGAAATGCCGCCGATTATCCCGCCGGCATGGTTGGAGAGGAAAGCGGGGCCTTGCCGCAACTCGTCGACATTGTCCTCGCCCCGCGCCCGCGCCACGGCGAAGCCGTCGCCAATCTCGACCCCCTTCACGGCTGGGATCGAGATCAATGCCCCGGCGAGGTCGGCGTCCAGTTTGGCCGCGACGGGCGCGCCCCAGCCCGCAGGCAAGCCCTCAGCAACGCACGCCACCACCGCGCCAAGCGACGAGGCCTCCTTGCGCGCGGCGTCGAGCGCGGCTTCCCAGCGCGCCGCTGCTGCTGGGTCAGGGCAAAGGAAGGGATTGCGGCCGATCGCTTCGGGATCGAACCTCTCGATCCGATCGCCGCCCAGTTCCGTGAGCCACGCGGAGATGCGCACCTCCGGCAGGATCAGCCGCGCCACCGCGCCCGCCGCGACCCGCGCCGCCGTTTCCCGCGCCGAGGCCCGCCCCCCGCCGCGCCAGTCGCGCAGGCCGTATTTCGCCTGGGTCGTGAAATCGGCATGGCCGGGCCGGAATTTGTCCGCATTCTCGGCATAATCCTTCGACCGGGCGTCCTCATTCTCGATGATCAGCGCGATCGGCGCGCCGGTGGTGCGGCCTTCGAAGGTGCCGGACAGGATGCGGACCTGGTCGCTCTCGCGGCGCTGGCTGACGTGGCGGCTGCCGCCGGGGCGACGCTTGTCGAGCCAGGGCTGGATATCGGCTTCGCTCAGCGCGATGCCGGGCGGGCAGCCGTCGATGACCGCGCCAATCGCCGGGCCGTGGCTCTCGCCCCAGGTGGTCACGCGCAGCAGGCGGCCGAAAATGTTGGTCATGCGATCCGCGCGCCGAGGCGGCGCATGGTGGCGGCGAAATCGGGGAAGCTGGTCGCGATCATCTGCGCCCCACTTACGGTGATCGGCGCGTCGCTGACGAGTCCCAGGACGAGGAAGGCCATGGCGATGCGATGATCGCCATGGCTGTCGACCTGCGCGCCGCCGGGGACAGGGCCGCCCTGGACGATCAAAGTCTCGCCCTCGACGCGGGCTTGCACGCCGCAAGCGTTCAGGCCCTGGAGCAAAGCGGCGATCCGGTCGCTTTCCTTGAGCCGCAGCTCGCCGACGCCGTACATGACCGTCTCGCCCTCCGCGCAGGCGGCGGCGATGGCGAGGATGGGATATTCGTCGATCATGCGCGGTGCGCGGTCCGCCGGGACGGTTACGCCTTTCAAAGCAGAAAAGCGCGCGATGACCTCGCCCACCGGTTCGACCCCGTTCGATGTCAGAACCTCGACATTGGCGCCCATTTCAATGAGCGTTTCGATCAGGCCGGTCCGTAGTGGGTTCAGCCCAACTCCGGTGGCCCGAACCACCGATCCCGGCACCAGCAGGGCGGCAACCAGCGGAAATGCTGCGGATGAAAAATCACCGGGGACGAAGATGGATGCACCTTGGGGGCGGATGGGGCCGTGCACCGAAACACATTGCTCGGTTCGACCGATCGGCACCCCGAAGGCCGGCAGCATCCGTTCCAAATGATCCCGCGTCGGGCGGGGCTCGATCACTTCCGTGCGACCTGTCGTGCCAAGTCCTGCCAGCAGCAATGCGGACTTCACTTGCGCTGAGCCAAACTCGTTCGCGTAGCTGCGCCCGCTCAATGCAGCCGGCCCTATCGTGAGCGGTAGCCGGTTGCCCTCCACCTGCGCGCCCATATCCCGCAGCGGATCGAGCAGCCGCTTCATCGGGCGACGCCGGAGCGATGCGTCGCCATCGAACGTCGCGCCAACCTGCTGCCCAGCCGCCGCGCCGATCAGCAGCCGCGCCGCCGTCCCGGCATTGCCGCAGTCGATCACCTGCTCCGGCGACCGCCAAGGCGCGCCGCGCACCAGGAGCGCGTCGCCGTCCGGTCGCGTCTGCGCTCCGAACGCCTCGATGGCGCGTCGCGTGCGGGTCACGTCGTCGCCATCGGACAGGCCGGTGATCCGGCTCTCGCCGTCCGCCATTCCCGCCAGGATCAGCGCACGGTGGGAGATGGATTTGTCACCGGGCAGGGCGGCCGATCCCCGCAGCGCCGCTCCTCGCTGCGCGACTAAAGACCTGTCCGAGAAGGCCGCGACCACTTGCCGGGCCTGCGCCGCGTTCAGGCGCGGGTCGCACAGCGGAAAGTGGTCCGCGTTCAGCCCTTCAGCATCGCATTCCAC
>JBBSLM010000255.1:0-3952 GCA_038255245.1 Sphingomonadales bacterium | reverse complement strand
GCCCCGCGCCGACATCGTCGATCGCAACGGCGTCGTATTGGCGACGACGATCCAGACCTGGACGATCGGCATCCAGCCGGCGAACATCATCGGCGACAAGTCCGAACTGGCGGCGCGCCTGAACGAACTGATGCCCGAGCAGAGTGCCGCCTGGTATCTAGACAAGCTGAATTCCACCGCGCGTTTCACCTATATCAAGCGGCGCGCCGAGCCGGAATTGGTGCAGGCGGTGAATGCGCTGGGTGACCCCGGCATCACTTTCGGGCGCGAACCGGAGCGGCTTTATCCGCAGGGCGCGCTGGGCGGACACGTGCTGGGCTGGGTCGGCATCGACGACCAGCCGAGCGGCGGCATCGAGCGCACGCAAGCCGACGAGCTGGTCGCGCGCGCCGCGGATGGGCGTCCGCTCGAATTGTCGATCGACGCACGCGTACAGGCGGCGATGGAGGAAGAGCTCGGCCGCGCCATGACGAGCCTGTCGGCGCGCGGCGGCACCGGCATCGTGCTGGACGTCGATACTGGCGAGATCGTCGCCTTGGCCTCGGCGCCGACCTTCAATCCCAACGCGATCCGCGCCGAGGACCAAAGCAGCCTGCCCAATCCGTCGATCGAGGGCGTCTATGAACTCGGCTCGACCTTCAAGCCGCTGACCGTCGCGGCGGCGCTCGACGCCGGCATCACCACGCCGGGCGAGCGCTGGGACACCGTCTCCGCGCTGACCGTCGGCCGCCATCGGATCGGCGACAGCCACCCGGCCGGGCGCTCGCTGACCGTGCCGGAAATCCTGACCAAATCCTCCAACGTCGCGACCGCCCGGATCGGCGAGCGGCTCGGCGGGGACCGGCTGAACAATCTGTTCCGCAGCCTGCATTTTCACGAACGCCCTTCGATCGAGCTGCACAATCGCGCCGGCACGCTTTATCCGCAGCGGTGGGACCGGGGGACGATCCTGACCACCTCGTTCGGCCACAGCATCGCGGTGACGCCGCTCCATCTCGCCAACGCCTATGCGACCCTGGTCAATGGCGGCGTCTATCGCCCGTCGACCCTGCTGAAGCGCGCGGGCAACCAGATTCCGGCCGGCGAGCGCGTCTTCACGGCCGAGACCAGCTACAAGATGCGCCAGATGCTGCGCCTGATCGTCACCAACGGCTCCGGCCGCAAGGCGGAGGCGGATGGCTTCCGGGTTGGCGGCAAGACCGGGACTGCCGAGAAAGCGGGCGAAGGCGGCGCGGGCTATTCCCGCACGGTCAACGTCTCGACCTTCGCCGCGGCTTTCCCAATGGACCGTCCGCGCTACGTCGTCGTCGTGATGCTGGATTCGCCGCAGGCCACTGCCGAGACGTCCGGCCAGACCACGGCCGCCTGGACCGCGGCGCCGGTCGTGTCCCGGGTGATCGCGCGTGTCGGCGGTTTGCTCGGCATCGTCCCGAGCGCGACGCAGGATATCGACTTGTCCGGCATGCGGCACCTCGTGGAGGGGGCCGGGGCGGACTGATGCGCCTTGGCGCCCTGACCGGGTCAGACGACCGGACGCAGGTCACCGGGTTCGCCATCGATCACCGCAAGGTCGCGCGCGGCAGCGTCTTCGGCGCCTTCCGCGGCGCGCGTTTCAACGGCGAGCATTTCATTCCCGCGGCGATCGCGGCCGGCGCGGTGGCGGTGGTCGCGCGGCCGGAGGCTCTGGTCGAAGGCGCGGCGCACATCGCCGTCGATGAGCCGCGTAAGGCCTTCGCCGATTTGGCCGCGCGCTTCTTCCAGCCTTTCCCGAAAGTGATCATCGCGGTGACCGGCACCAACGGCAAGACGTCGAACGTCGAACTGGTCCGCCAACTCTGGCGGATGGCGGGGCATCCGTCGGCGAGCATCGGCACCTTGGGCGTCACCACCGCCGACGAGCAGGTCACGACCGGCCTCACCACGCCCGACATCGTCACGTTCTTGTCGAACCTGGCGGGGCTGGCGAAGATGGGCGTCACCCACGCGGCGTTTGAGGCCTCCAGCCATGGCCTGGACCAATATCGCACGGAAGGCCCGCGCATCGACGCCGCCGCCTTCACCAATTTCAGCCGCGACCATCTCGATTATCACGGCGACATGCCAACCTATTTCGCCGCCAAGATGCGGCTGATCGACGAGATCGTCGCGCCGGACGGGACGGCGGTGATCTGGGCTGACGATCCGAAATCAGCGGAAGTGGTCGCGCGGGCGAAGGCGCGCGGGCTGAAGCTGATCACGGTCGGCTCAGCCGGCGAGACGTTGCGTCTGGTCGAGCGCGCATCCACGCAACTCGGCCAGACCATGATCGTCGAGGCGGATGGCAAGCGTCACAAGGTCACGCTCAATCTGATCGGCGCCTATCAGGCCGCGAATGCCCTGACCGCCGCGGGGCTGGCGCTCGCGACCGGCGGCGAGGTGGTCCAGACGCTCGCCAATCTGTCGCGCGTCCATCCGGTGCGCGGGCGGCTGGAGCGCGCCGTCATCACCCGCGCCGGCGCGCCGGTCTATGTCGATTACGCCCATACGCCGGATGCGATCGAGGCGGCGATCGCGGCGCTGCGCCCGCACACCGCGCGGCATTTGATCACCGTCCTCGGCGCGGGCGGCGACCGCGACGTCGGCAAGCGCGTGGAAATGGGCGCGGTGGCGGCGCGGCTGTCCGACCTGGTGATCGTCACCGACGACAATCCGCGCAGCGAGGAGCCGGGCGAAATTCGCCGCGAAATCCTGCGCGGCGCGCCGGACGCGCGCGAAGTCGGCGGCCGCCGCGAGGCGATCGCCGCCGCCATCGAAGCGGCGGAGGAGGGGGACATCATCCTGCTCGCCGGCAAGGGTCACGAGCAGGGTCAGATCGTCGGCGATCGGGTTTTGCCGTTCGACGATGTGGCGGTTGCTCGGGAGTGTGCGGAATGACGGCGCACACCGACTCCACAAGCAATCCACAGTTTCGTGCACATGGGTTGGCGCTTTCCCCTCCCGCGCTTGCGGAGGGGCCTGTAGGGGGTGTTTCATGACTCCCCTCTGGACCTCCCGCGACCTTGCCGCAGCGACAGGCGGCACCGCCTCCGCCGACTTCGCCGTCACCGGCATCGCCTTCGACTCACGTGAAATCGGCCCCGGCGATTTGTTCGTGGCGCTGAAGGGCGAGGCGACCGACGGTCATCGTTTCACCGCCCAGGCCATCGCGTCCGGCGCCGCCGGGCTGCTCGTTTCCGAACGGGTGGATGCCCCCCACGTGCTGGTCGACGACACGACCGAGGCGCTGAACGATCTTGGCCGCGCCGCCCGTGCGCGCACCGGTGCGACGATCATCGCGGTCACCGGCTCGGTCGGGAAAACGACCGTGAAGGAGACGCTCTACGCCGCGCTCGAGCGCGGCGCGCCGACCCAAGTGCATCGCTCGGTCAAGAGCTACAACAATCATACCGGCGTCCCGTTGAGCCTGGCGCGGATGCCCGCCGACAGCCGCTTCGGCGTGTTCGAAATGGGCATGAACCATGCGGGCGAGATCGCGGCCTTGACCCGTCTTGCGCGGCCGCACGTCGCGATCATCAACACGATCGCCTCCGCCCATATCGAGCATCTGGGCAGCATGGAGGCGATCGCCGACGCCAAGGCCGAAGTGTTCGAGGGGCTGGAGCCGGGCGGCACCGCGATCATCCCGTTCGACAGCCCTTATCGCGACCGCCTGCGCGCTGCCGCCGAGCGGGCCGGGGCGAAAGTGGTCACGTTCGGTCTCGG
Organism: Sphingomonadales bacterium; assembly: GCA_038255245.1. Taxonomy (GTDB): domain Bacteria; phylum Pseudomonadota; class Alphaproteobacteria; order Sphingomonadales; family Sphingomonadaceae; genus Allosphingosinicella. Next base: position 211 of record JBBSLM010000255.1, on the reverse strand, counting down.
CGACGGCGCCGACGCTTGCGCCACCTATCATGTCGCCGGCGTGGCCGGGACGATGGCGACGGCGCGGATTGGCGAGGCGCAATTGAGCTTCACCATCGGCCAGCCCGGCGAGCATATGGTGCTGAACGCGCTGGCGGTGCTCGCCGCGGTGCAGGCGGCGGGCGGCGATCTCGGCCTGGCCGCACTGGCGCTGGCCGAACTGCCGGGGCTG
>JBBSLM010000254.1:0-3958 GCA_038255245.1 Sphingomonadales bacterium | reverse complement strand
GCATTGGGAGGATGTCGAACCCTATGCCGATGGACTGGTGGCCGCGCTGGTGCCGGACGCGCCGGATCGGGTGACCGCAACCGCCCTGGCCCAAATGGCCGGCATTTTCGGTGAACGCGCACATCTGGCTTTGACCCACCGGCGGCGGCCGGGCGAGGCGCTCCGGCTGCATGAGCTGGCAGCGCTCGCCACCCGTTTCGGCGTCCGCACGCTGGCTACCGGCGATGTGCTTTACCATGCGTCCGGCCAGCGCATGCTGCAAGATGCCGTCACCGCCATCCGCCACAAATGCACGATCGACGAACTGGGTTTTCGCCGCGAGCGTTATGCCGATCGCCAGCTCAAGAGCGTGGCCGAAATGGAGCGGCGCTTTCGCGATCATCCCGACGCGATCCGCGCCACTGCCGACATCGCCGCCCGCTGCGGCTTCAACCTGCGCGAACTCAGTTACCAATATCCCGACGAGATCGTGATGTCGGGCCGGACCCCGCAGGAAGCCCTGGAACATCTGTGCTGGGAAGCGCTGGCCAAGGCGCAACGCTCACCAAAGCACGATTTTGCCGAATATGAGAAATTGCTGCGGCACGAATTGAAGCTGGTCGCCCATTGGCGATACGCGCCCTATTTCCTGACGGTCAATTCGATCGTCCAGTTCGCGCGCAGCCAGGACATTCTCTGTCAGGGCCGCGGCTCGGCCGCCAATTCCATCATCTGCTACGTGCTCGGCATCACTTCGATCGACCCGGTGCAGAACGGGCTGCTGTTCGAACGCTTCCTGTCCGAAAACCGCGCCGAACCGCCCGACATCGACGTCGATTTCGAACATGACCGGCGCGAGGAAGTGATCCAGTGGATCTATGACACTTATGGTCGCGATCATGCGGCGATGACCGCGGTGGTGAGCCGCTACCGGACCCGGGGAGCCGTGCGCGAAGTCGGCAAGGCCCTGGGCGTGCCGGAAGATGTAACCGGCGCCCTGGCCAAGCAGATTTGGGGCTGGTCGAACGATGGCGTCGAGCAGCGCCATGTCGATGCGGTCGGTCTCGACATCACCGAACCGCGGCTGGCGCTCACCATCGACCTGGCCAGGCAGTTGATCGGCACGCCCCGGCACCTCAGCCAGCATCCCGGCGGCTTCGTGCTGACCCGCGACCGGCTCGACAACCTCATGCCGATCGAACCGGCGGCGATGGCCGACCGGCAGGTCATCGAATGGGAAAAGGACGATATCGAGGAACTCGGCATCATGAAGGTCGATGTGCTGGGCATCGGCATGCTGAGTTGCATGCGCCGCGCCTTCGATCTGCTGCGCGATCACAAGAAAGTGAAGATGGGGCTGGAATCCCCGATCCTGCAGAATGACGATCCGATCGTCTACAAGATGATCCGGAAGGCCGACACGCTCGGCACGTTCCAGATCGAAAGCCGGGCACAGATGTCGATGCTGCCGCGGCTGAAGCCCGTCACTTTCTATGACATCGTCATCCAGGTCGCGATCGTGCGGCCCGGGCCGATCCAGGGCGACATGGTTCACCCCTATCTTCGCCGGCGCGAGGGAAAGGAGGTGCCGGAATATCCCAAGCCCGAATTGAAGGCCGTTCTGGAAAAGACGCTCGGCGTGCCGCTGTTTCAGGAACAGGCGATGAAGGTCGCGATCGAAGGGGCGGGCTTCAGCCCGGCCGAGGCCGACGAATTGCGCAGATCGATGGCGACCTTCAAGATGACCGGCGGGGTCAGCAAGTTCCGCGACAAGATGATCGAGGGCATGGTCGCGCGCGGCTATCAGCGCGACTTCGCCGAACGGACGTTCAGGCAGATCGAAGGGTTCGGCAGCTACGGCTTCCCCGAAAGCCACGCCGCGAGCTTCGCCAAGATCGCCTACGCTTCGGCCTGGATGAAATGCCACCATCCGGACATTTTCTGCGCGGCCCTGCTCAATTCACAGCCGATGGGCTTCTATGCCCCGGCCCAGATCGTCCGCGACGCGCGCGAGCATGAGGTCGAGGTGCGCCCGGTCTGCATCAATGCCAGCCGCTGGGATTGCACGCTGGAGCAAGGCCGGGACTATCTGCCCGTCCGGCTCGGCATGCGGATGGTGAAGGGTCTGGCCAACGGCCATGCCGCGCGCATCCTCGCGGCACGCATGGAGCGGCCGTTCGGATCGGTGGAGGATCTGTGGCTGCGCTCCGGCGTGCCGGCGGCCGCGCTGGAGCGGCTGGCGGAAGCGGATGCTTTCGCTTCGCTCGGTCTGGATCGGCGTCAGGCACTGTGGCGGGTGCGCGGTCTGGGCGAAAAGCCGCTCCCCTTGTTCGCGGCGATCGAGAGCCAGGCGAGCGAGCCCGCGGTGGCGCTGACCGCGATGACGGATGGCCGCGAGGTGGTCGAGGATTACCGCTCGGTACAGCTCTCGCTGCGCGCCCACCCCCTGGCTTTTCTGCGTCCAGAGCTGGACGCGCGCGGCTTCACCCGCTGCGGCGATCTCAAGCGGATCAAGGACGGGCGGCGCATCCGGCTGTCCGGCATCGTCCTGATCCGCCAGCGGCCCGGCACCACCAATGTCACCTTCCTCACCATCGAGGACGAAAGCGGCATCGCCAATATCATCCTGTGGAAGGACCGCTTCGAGGCGCAACGGCCGATCGTGATGGGCGCCCCGATGATCGGGGTGCGCGGCATCGTCCAGCGCGAGGGCGAAGTGATCCACCTGATCGGCGAGCGGCTGGAGGACCAGAGCGACCTGCTTCAGTCCGTCGGCCAGATGGAATTCGTCCACAAGACCGGCCCGGGCGATGGCGCCCGCAATGGCGGCTACGATCCGCGCGAGCGGGTGAAACCGCCGGTCAAGCCGCGCGACCTGTTCCATCCGCCCTTCCAGCACGGACCGCTCGCCCGCCCCGACACGGACGCACCCCGCATCCGCGTCAAATCACGCGATTTTCATTGAGAGGGCTGCTTCCTCGCTCGCTGGGACGGGCTGGCGCCGCACCATAAGCTCAGCCAGGCGCCGGGCCCTTTTGCTGCCACAGCTCGATCTTGATCCCGTCCGGGTCCATGATCCAGGCGAAATTGCCGTAATCCTCGTCCTGCCGACCCAGGATGGCGATGCCCTTGCCCTCCAGCTCGGCGATCATGCCGTCCAGATCGTCGACGCGCAAATTGATCATGAAGCCCGCCGTGGACGGCTCCATATAATCGGTGCTCTGCTTGAACGGGCTCAGCAGGCTGTAGGCGTCGCCGCCCGCCTCGGCATTCCAGGGAAACATCGCGCCCCATTCGCCGCCGACGCCCAGATTCTCCTTGTACCAGGCGGTGGTCGCGGCCGGATCGGCCACCTTGTAGAAAAGCCCGCCCAGCCCCGTCACTTTCGCCATCACCCATCTCCTTGCCCCGCGGCGCCGCCCAGCCGGGCGGCATAAGCGGTCGATTCGCCAATCCCTTTCAGCACGACCGCCTGCGGCTCGTAAGCCTGCATCGCACGGGTCTGGAAATAGGTCGATTCCGACACGGCGATGCCGTTCAGCGGCGCGACGCCTTGCAGCCGCGCGGCGATGTTCATCGTGTCGCCCCAATAATCATAAGCCATCCGGTTGGTGCCGATCACCCCGCCGACCGCCGGGCCGGTGTGGATGCCGATGCGGACCTGCAGGACGAGGCCGCTGTCCCGCTCGATCGCTTCCAGCTCGCCGATCAGGTCGCGCGCGAAGCGCACCGCCGCCTGACTGTCGCCCGTGCAGGACGCCATCCCGCCGGCAACCGCGAGATAGGCGTCGCCGATCGTTTTCACTTTCTCCAGCCCGTGCCGCTCGACGCAAATGTCGGCGGCGGAGAAGAAGCGGTTCAGCACCTGCACCAGATGACCGGGCGACAGCCGCCGCGCGAGGCCGGAGAAACCGGCCAGATCGACGAAGATGACGGTAAGGTCCGAGAAGGAATCGGCCACCGCCTGCCCCTCGCGCAG
>JBBSLM010000253.1:0-3965 GCA_038255245.1 Sphingomonadales bacterium | reverse complement strand
GGGCTGGGGAGGGTGCTCCGTCCTTAGCCGCCGGCGCCCACGTTCGCTGTTGATAGTCCGTTGTCCCTAGCAGGCTTCAAAGGGCCGTCGACAACCTATCTCAACTTTCGACTATAACATTCAGCAATGTCTTATGCCGGAAGCAGGGTGTAGTCTGGCCGCCGTGACCAACCAATTTATCAATAAATTGAGTGCTTTCGGGGGGTTAACCCCAAACGATCTGGCTGCCCTGAAGGCAGCGACGGCCAATCCGCGCACATTCGTCGCGAAACAGGACCTGATTCGGGAGGGCGATCAGCCGGGTCCGGTACTGGTCGTGCTCGAAGGCTGGGCCTGCCGGTACAAGATTCTGCCGAGCGGAACGCGCCAGATTACCGCTTTCCTTATGCCGGGGGATTCGTGCGACCTGCACGTTTCGCTGCTGGATGAGATGGATCACAGCATCCAGGTGATCACCGAGGCGAAGGTCGCCACCATCTCGCGCATTGAGATGCAGGCGATGATGACCAATTATCCCAACATCGCCCGCGCGATGTACACCGCGCAGCTGGTGGACGAAGGCGTCCTGCGCGCCTGGATCGTGAGCATGGGCCGGCGCAGCAGCACGGAACGGGTCGCGCATTTGATGTGCGAATTATATTTGCGCGCCCGCACCCGGGACATGGCCAAGGGCGACGAACTGGCGTTGCCACTCTCGCAGCTCGTCCTGGCCGACGCGCTTGGCATGACCCCGGTTCATATCAACCGCGTGCTGCGGGATTTGCGCCTGGCCGGCGCCATGGCGCTGCGCCGGGGCAGCCTGACGATCCTCGACCCGATCAAGTTGGTGCAGATCGCCGGCTTCGACGAAAATTACCTGCACCGGCGGCTGCGTCAGGCCGCGCAGCCTGTCGCCGTCCTCGCGACAGGCGTCAGCTCATCCGGCTGACGTCCTCGATCGCCGTCATCACCTGTTCCGGCACCGCATAATGGAACAGATGGCCCTGATCCGGGACGATCCGCAGCGCGCTGACCGGAATGTCCTCGATCAGGCGCTCGGAATGCTTGCCCACATGCGCGATCAGATCGCCCTGGCCGGCCATGATGATGACCGGGACGCTCAGCTCCGAATAACGGCCGCTTAGCGCGATCGCGCTTGGGATCATCAAGGCGGCTTCGGCCGCTGCGGCGCGTATCTGTGAAGGCCGCAGCGCCAAAGCGGCGGGGAAATCCGCGAACTTCTCCGAGACAGGCGCGGGTGCGAAGCTCGCCTTGAGGAGCGCCGGTCCCATCAACGCGCCGGACAGCGGCGAGATGGTGTGCGCCATCACGTCGCCGAGGCCGGGGATGGCGGGGAGCGACGAGGGAATGACGTCGGGGCGGGCCGTGCCGTAATAATAGCCGGACAGCAGCACCAGGCCAGCAACGCGCTCCGGGAAATCCAGCGCCATGGCCAGCGCCACCATTGTGCCCCAGCTGTGGCCGACGACGATCGCATCCTCGACCTTGAGTTGCTCCAGCGCCCGGGCCAGCAGGGCCGCCTGGGCCGAAGGCGTCCAGATGGTCGAGCGCGGGCGCTCGCTATAGCCGAAGCCGGGGCGGTCGAAGGCGATCACGCGGTGCCCGGCGCTTGCCAGCGCCAGCACGCCGCTCACTTCGAAATCCTGCAAGGTCACGCCATTGCCGTGCAAGAGTACGACCGGAGACCCGGCGCCGCGCTCGACATAATGAAGTTTGATGCCGTCCACTTCCACAAACTTGCCGGCAGGCGGCGTCGCCGCCTCGGCGCGCTGTGACGCCTTGCGGTTGTAGACGGCAGCGGCGGCGAGGGTCGCGACCGTGGTGCCGGCGACGATCCATTTTCGATTGCGGGCCACGAACGAGCGGCGCGGGGCCGGCTTCGGACGCGCGGGACGGCTTTTACGGTTCGGTTTCTGTGTCATGGCCGCTCAACCATTGTGCACTGCACAAAGTTGCGTCCTGTCCGCCTAACTTGGGTTGTCGCCACCAGGCGCAAATTCGTGTCATCGATCCGCAGTGGCGGAACGAACGCCCCACGCTCGGCGTTTAAAAAGTCCCCTCTTTGCAGGATTTTACCTTGATCGAAATGAACCTCAGCGCGACCGGTCAGGTTTCGTCAAATCCTCTCTCCAGCTTCCCGATCATTTGCTTCTCGCACTTGCGCTGGGACTTCGTATTTCAGCGCCCGCAGCATCTGATGAGCCGCTTCGCCAACGACCGCCGGGTGATTTTCTGGGAGGAGCCGGTTCGCGGTGCGTTCGAGCCTGAGGTGGCGCGCAAAGTCTGCGCCGTCAGCGGCGTGGAAGTGGTGACGCCGCACCTTCCCGCCGGCCTCGATCCGGAGACGGAAGCCACTTTGCTGCGCGCCTTGCTCGATCAGGTCGCCAGCGATCTCGGGCCCGTCATCCGCTGGTATTATACTCCGATGATGCTGGCCTTTTCGGACGAATTGTCCACCGCCTGCACCGTTTACGACTGTATGGACGAACTGGCTGCTTTCCGCTTTGCGCCGCCGCAATTGCTGCCGCTCGAGCAAGCCTTGTTCGATCAGGCCGACATCGTCTTCACGGGCGGCTTCAGCCTGTTCGAGGCGAAGAAGGATCGGCACCACAACATTCACCCCTTCCCGTCGAGCGTCGATCGCGCGCACTTCCTGCAGGCACGCGAGGCGCTCGAGACGCCGGTGGACCAGCGCCCGATCGCCGGGCCCCGGCTGGGCTTTTACGGCGTGATCGACGAGCGCATGGACCTCGACCTGCTCGCCGCCGTTGCGGATGCGCGTCCGGATTGGTCGCTGGTAATGGCCGGGCCGGTGGTCAAACTGGATCCCGCCGATCTGCCGCGTCGTCCGAATCTGCATTTCCTGGGCAGCAAGGATTATGCGGAGCTGCCGGCCTATCTCGCGGGCTGGGACGTCGCCCTGATGCCCTTCGCGATCAACGAATCCACGCGCTTCATCTCCCCGACCAAGACCCCCGAATATCTCGCTGGTGGCAAGCCTGTCGTGTCGACGCCGATCAAGGACGTGATCCGTCACTATGGCGACATCGAAGGCGTCGCGATCGCCGCCACGCCGGAGGAGTTCGTGCAGGCCTGCGAAGCAGCCCTGGCGCTGGCGCCGGAAGGTGAGTGGCTGGCCGAAGTCGATGTGAAGCTCGCGAACCTCAGCTGGGACACGACTTTCGCGCGGATGAGCGGCATGGTCGAGCTGGCGATCGAGGCGCGGCCGACGGCCGGCACGGCTGTGGCCGTTCAGGACAAATCCTACGACTATCTTGTCGTCGGCGCGGGCTTCGCCGGCGCGGTCCTGGCCGAGCGGCTCGCCAGCCAGCACGACGCGCGCGTGCTCGTCATCGACCGGCGCGACCATATTGGCGGCAACGCCTATGATCGCCTCGACGAAGCCGGGGTGCTGATCCACCAATATGGCCCCCACATCTTCCACACCAATTCGGACGAGATTTTCGCCCACCTCAGCCAGTTCACCGAGTGGCGTCGGTACGAGCATCGCGTGCTCGCCGAGGTGCGTGGGCAGCAGGTGCCGATCCCGATCAACCGCACGACGCTGAACATGCTGTTCGGGCTGGATTTGCAGACGGACGATGAGGCCGCCGCCTATCTCGCCGCGCGCGCCGAGCCGGTGGCGGAAATCAGGACCTCAGAGGACGTGGTGATCAACGCGGTCGGGCGCGAGCTCTACGAATTGTTCTTCCAGGGCTACACCCGCAAGCAATGGGGCATCGATCCGTCGGAACTGGACAAGGCGGTCACCGCCCGCATCCCGACGCGGACCAATATCGACGATCGCTATTTCGGCGACAAGCATCAGGCGATGCCGCGCGACGGCTATACGCAGATGTTCCGCAACATGCTCGACCATCCGAACATCGACCTGATGCTCGGTGTGGACTGGGTCGAGGTGCGGGACCAGGTGCAGGCGGGCCATCTGATCTTCACCGGGCCGG
>JBBSLM010000252.1:0-3986 GCA_038255245.1 Sphingomonadales bacterium | reverse complement strand
GTCCTCGTTTCACCTGCGAACCATTCTCACCGATCAGGCGGCGAACAATTCCAGTTGCTCGGTCTTCGGCGCCAATCGCGCCGCCAGATCGGCGCGGTCGGTGAGCGCGACCGGGCGCCAGTCGGCCGCAATCAGAAAGGGCCGCACCTTGGCGATCGAGACGGTCAGCCGGGCGATGTCGTCGAGCCGCAGCTTGCGCAGCCGCCGCGAGGCGAGGATGCGGTTCACTGCCTTCACCCCCAGCCCCGGCACCCGCAGCAAGGCCTCGCGCGGGGCGCGGTTGACGTCGACCGGGAAATGCCCGCGAAACTTGAGCGCCCAGGCGAGCTTGGGATCGATGTCCAGCGGCAGCATCCCGTCCGCGCCCGTGGCCTCCCCCACCTCCTGCGGCGCGAAGCCGTAGAAGCGCATTAGCCAGTCCGACTGGTAGAGCCGATGTTCGCGCATCAGCGGCGGGCGCTTCAGCGGCAGCACCGCGCTGGCGTCCGGGATGGGTGAGAAAGCGGAATAATAAACCCGGCGCAACGCGAACCGGTCGTACAGATTGCTCGCCCGGCCGATGATCGCCCGGTCGTCCGCCGCATCCGCCCCCACGATCATCTGGGTCGATTGCCCGGCCGGCGCGAATTTCGGCGCGGATTTGTATTTCTGACGGGCATCCTTCGTGTCGATGATCGCTGCCTTCATGTCCTGCATCGAGCCTTCGATCCGCGCCGTGCTCTTTTCCGGCGCGAGCTTCGTCAGGCCGGCGACGGTGGGCAGTTCGACATTGATCGAGACGCGGTCGGCATGGAGCCCGGCGAGCTGCACCAGCTCCGGATCGGCGTCCGGGATCGTCTTCAAATGGATGTAGCCGCGAAAATCATGATCTTCTCGCAAGGACCGCGCCACCTCGACGATCTGCTCCATCGTGTAATTGGACGATTTGATGATGCCGGACGAGAGGAACAGGCCCTCGATATAATTGCGCTTGTAGAAGGAGAGTGTGAGGTGGACGATCTCCTGCGCCGTGAACCGCGCCCGCCGCACGTTCGAACTCTTGCGATTGATGCAATAATGGCAGTCGAAAATGCAGCTGTTGGTCAGCAGGATTTTCAGCAGGCTGATGCAGCGCCCGTCCGGCGCATAGGCGTGGCAAATGCCCATCCCCTCGGTCGAACCCACCCCTTTGCCGCCGCGGCTGTCGCGTTTGACCGATCCGGACGAGGCGCAGGAGGCGTCATATTTCGCCGCATCGGCGAGAATCGCCAGTTTCTCGCGGGTGTCGAGTTGCGCCATCTGTTCGATCTATGTTCTTGATCGCGCGCTGTCCAGACGCAAAGCGAAACAAGGACTTAGGCCGCTTCGAGCAATTTCCCCGCCTGGGCCCGCGCCTCGTCGGTGATCGCGGCGCCCGAGAGCATCCGGGCAATCTCCTCGCGCCGGTCGCCCGCGTCCAGCACGGCGACGCCGGTGCGGGTGATCGTGCCGTCGCTGCTCTTTTCGATCAGGAAATGCTGATTCCCGCGCGCGGCGACCTGCGGCGAATGGGTGACGACCAGCACCTGGCTGTCCCCGGCCAGCCGGTGCAGCCGCTCGCCGATCGCGCTCGCCACCGCGCCGCCGACGCCGCGGTCGATTTCGTCGAAGATCATCGTCGTCGCGCCGCCCGCTTCGGCCAGGGCGACTTTCAGCGCCAGGATGAAGCGCGACAATTCGCCGCCGGACGCGATCTTGGTCAGCGGCCCGAACGGTGCGCCCGGATTGGTCGATACCTCAAACGCCACCCGGTCGCGGCCCGAAGGGCCAGGCTCGGCCGCGTCGATCGCGGTGCGCAGCCGCGCGGCATCCAGCTTCAGTGGCGCCAGTTCCGCGGCCACCGCCGCATCCAGCCGGCCCGCCGCCGCCCGGCGCTGGCCCGAAAGCGCGTCGGCGGCGCGATCATAGGCGGCGCGCGCCTCCGCCAAAGCCGCTTCCAGTGCGGCGATCCGCTCCCCGCTCGCCTCGATCGCGCCCTGTCGCGCCTGAAGCTGCGCCAGCAAACCGGCAAGCTCGTCCGCCTGCACGCGGTGCTTGCGCGCCATCGCGCGGATGTCGAACAGCCGCGCCTCGGCCTCGTCCAGACGCTCCGGCGAGAATGCGAGCGCATCCGCCGCCGCCTCCAGTTTCTCCTCGCCCAGCGCGCCTTCGATGATCGCCCGGTCGAGCGCCGCCAGCGCTTCGGCGAGCAAGGGATGCGATTCGGACACCCGGTCGAGCCGCCGCGCCGCTTGCCGCAATTGCGAAAGTCCCGCCTCCGCGCCGCTGACCAGGGCGGTCACGCTCTGCAGGTCCTCGGCGATCCGCGCGCCGGCCTGCATCCTCGCCCGCTCGTCGGCGAGGGCGACTTCTTCCCCGGGCTCGGGCGCGAGCGTCGTAAGTTCTCCCACCGCATGATCCAGCCATTCGCGGTCCCGCTCCGCCGCGCCGGCCTCTTCGAGCGCCGCGTCCAGCGCCGCCTGCGCCTGCTCGACGTCCCGCCACGCCTTAGCCGTCGCTCCCGTGTCAGCGCCAGCGAAGGTATCGAGCAGGGCGCGATGGCCGCGCGGGTTCAGCAGGCCGCGATCGTCCTGCTGGCCGTGAATTTCGACCAGCAGAGTGCCGAGGTCGCGCAACAGCCCCGCCGACACCGCCTGATCGTTCACAAACGCGCGGCTGCCGCCATCGGCGCGCACTGTCCGCCGGACGATCAGCGGCTCGCCTGTCTCGGCTTCAAGGCCATTGTCGGTGAGCAGGGTCCGCGCCGGATGATCGAGAGAGATTTCGAAGGTCGCCGTCACCGCCGCCTGCGTCTGTCCGGCGCGAACCAAGGCGCTGTCCGCTCGCGCCCCGAGCGCAAGTCCCAATGCATCGAGCAGGATTGACTTGCCCGCGCCCGTCTCACCCGTGAGCACGCCCAGGCCGCCGCCAAACTCAAGGTCCAGCGTCTCGATCAACACAACGTCGCGCACGGCAAGAGCGGTCAGCATCGCCGCTCCTTAAGCCATGCGGACAGCGGGCGGAAAGCCTAGCCCTGCGGCGTCGGCTGCGGTTGCGACGAGGACGGCGGCTCGGTCGGCGCCGTCACCTGCGGCGTCGCGTCGAGCACTTCGGTCGCCGGCGGCGGCGGGCCGGCGGCATCGCTCGCGGCGGGCGCGGGGGCTGCCTGGTTGGGGCGGCCGAGCGGACGCATGGTCGGATAGGCCTGCATCAAGTCATAGGCCCGGCGATACCAGCGGGTGGACGGATAATTCGCCCCCAGCACGGCGGCGGCGCGCTGCGCCTCCTGCGGAATGCCGAGCGCCAGATAGGATTCGGTCAGGCGCATCAGCGCTTCGGGTGCGTGCGTCGTCGATTGGTAGGTCTCGATCACGGTGCGGAAGCGGACCGCCGACGCGAGCCATTGCCGGCGGCGCTGGTAGAAACGCCCGACTTCCATCTCCTTGCCGGCCAGGTGATCGCGGACGAGATCGATCTTCAGGCGGGCGTCGGCCGCATAGGCGCTGGTGGGATAGCGCCGCACCAGTTCGCCGAACGCGTTCAGGGACTGCTGGCTCACGCCCTGGTCGCGGGTCACGTCGCTGATCTGCTCGTAATAGCTCAAGGCGATCAGATAATGGGCATAAGGCGCGGCCCGGTTGCCCGGGTGGATCGACAGGAAGCGGCGCGCCGATTCGATCGACTTGGTGTAATCGCGGATCGCATAATAGGAAAAGGCGCTCATCAACTGCGCGCGTCGTGCCCAGATCGAATAGGGATGCTGCCGCTCGACCTCGTCGAACAATGCCGCGGCGGTCTGGTACGACCCGTTCTGCATCCGGTCGTAAGCCGCATTGTACAGCGTGTTCACGTCGCGCGCGACGTAGCGCAGGTCGGACCGCGAGGTGGAATTTCCGCTGGCGCAGCCGGCGAGCGGGACGAGGGCGGCGCCGAGCATGAGAGCAAGCAGCGGACGTGACATTTTCAGCATGGTGCGGCTCTTAGCGAAG
>JBBSLM010000251.1:0-3991 GCA_038255245.1 Sphingomonadales bacterium | reverse complement strand
GTCGATTTGCGCCTGCGCCCGGCCAGCGAAGTCACCCCGATCGCGCTGCCGGTCGATGCCGCGATCAGCCACTATGAATCCTCCGCCATGCCGTGGGAGCGCGCCGCCTTCATCCGCGCCCGCCATGCCGCGGGGGACGCGGCCGTGGGCCGCTATTTCCTCGATGCGATCCACCCGTTCGTCTGGCGGCGCAGCCTGGATTTCGGCGCGATCGGGGAAATCCACGCCGTCTCCGGGCAGATCCGCGATCATCATGCGCGCGGGCAGATGCTGGGCCCCGGCTTCGACCTGAAACGCGGCCGCGGCGGCATTCGCGAGCTGGAATTCTTCACTCAGGTGCATCAACTCATTCATGGCGGGCGCGAACCATCGCTGCGCAGCCCGTCCACGCTGGCGGCACTGGCGGCACTGGCGCAGGATGGCCGCATCCCGGCGGCGCAGGCCGAACAGTTCGCCAACGGCTATCGCTTGCTGCGCACGATCGAGCACCGGCTGCAGATGGTGGACGACCGCCAGACTCACCGCCTGCCGGACGATGAAGAAGCGCTGGCCGGCGTCGCGGCGCTGCATGGCCTGCCGAACGGCGCGGCCATGCTTGGCCTGCTCGATCCCGTCGTGACGCGGATCGGCGAGGCCTATGACGGCCTTGCCCCGCAGGACGCGGCCGAGCGCCTGCCCAAGGGCCATGACCCGCTGGCGGCGCGGCTGTCGTCGCTGGGCTTTGCCGACCCCGCGCCGGTGCTGGCGCGGATCGAGAGCTGGCGGGGCGGCAAGGCGCGGGCGCTGCGCACCGGCCCGGCGCGGCGGGCGTTTGAGGCGATGCTGCCGGGGCTGATCGAGGCGTTCGGACAAGCGCCAGACCCGGTGCGGGCGGTGAACCGCTTCGACCAATTGGTCGAGCGGCTGCCGACCGGGGTGAATCTGTTCCGCTTGCTCGAAGCGCGTCCGGCGCTGGCGCAGCATCTGGCCGACATACTGAGCCACGCGCCGGCCCTGGCCGAACAATTGGGCCGCCGGCCGGAATTGCTGGACGGGTTGATCGACGCCAGCGCGTTCGATCCGGTGCCGGACGTGGCAGTGCTCGCCGCCGATTTCGCACGGGCCGAGCGCCGGCAAGAGGATTATCAATTGCTGCTCGATCGGGTCCGGGCGCGGGTGAATGGCACTCGCTTCGCGCTCGGCGCCCAGATCGTGCTGGGCAAGGCCGATCCGCTCGACGTGGCGCAGGGCTATGGCCGGGTCGCGGAGGCGGCGGTCGACGTGCTGGCGCGCGCGGCGGTGGCGGAGTTCGCCCGCAAGCATGGCCGGGTGCCGGGCAGCGAGCTGGTCATCATCGGCCTCGGCCGGCTTGGCGGCGGTGAACTCACCCACGCCTCCGACCTCGACCTGATCTATCTGTTCAGCGGCAGTCACGAAGCCGTGTCGGAAGGCGAAAAGCCGCTGCGCGCCACCGATTATTTCAACCGGCTCGCGCCGCGCGTCACGGCGGCGTTGAGCGTGCCGACGGCGGCAGGGCCGCTGTACGAGGTGGATTTGCGGCTGCGACCGTCCGGCGGCGCCGGTTTGCTCGCCGTGTCGATCGACAGCTTTGCGGAGTATCAGAAGGGCGCGGCCTGGACCTTCGAGCATATGGCGCTGACCCGGGCGCGGCCGGTATTCGGGCCGGGGCCGGCGCGGGCGGAGGTCGAGGCCTTGCTCGCGGCCATCCTCGCGACGCCGCGCGATCCGGCCGCGGTCGCGGCGGACGCGGCCAGGATGCGGGCCGAGATTGGCCGGCACAAGCCCGCCTCCGGCCCGTTCGACATCAAGCTGGGCCCGGGCGGGCTGGTCGATCTGGAATTCCTCGTCCAGGCGCTGCAACTCGGCCACGGCCTCGCGCTGACGCCGCGGCTCGATCAGGCGATCGCGCAGCTCGCCCGCGTCGGCCTGGTCCCGCCTGAACTGGTCGCGGCGCACGCCTTGCTCACTCGCATGCTGGTGACGATGCGGCTGGTTTCGCCGGATTCGATGGAGCCTCCGGCCGCTTCGCGCTTTCTGGTTGCGACGGCTTGCGGCATGCCGGGCTGGGACGCCTTGCTTGCCGCGCACGATGCGGCGCGGCAGAGCGTGGCCAAGAGCTGGCGCGTTGTCGCCGGGAGGGAGTGAGCGCGAGATGCTGAACGAGAACGACCCGGCCCCCGATGTCGCTTTGACCGGCGCGGACGGAAATCCAGTGCGGCTGGCCGACTTTGCGGGCCAGAATTTGGCCGTCTATTTCTACCCCAAGGACGATACGAGCGGCTGCACCCGCGAGGCGCAGGATTTCACCGCTCTGGCCGGCGACTTCGAAGCGGCCGGCACTTGGGTGATCGGCATTTCCAAGGACAGCCCGAAAAGCCATGCCAAATTCGCCGACAAATATGATCTGAAGGTGCGGCTCCTCACCGACGCCGAGGGCGCGGCCTGCGAGGCATTCGGGGTGTGGACAGAAAAGAGCATGTACGGCCGCAAATATTTGGGCATCGAGCGCGCGACTTTCCTGATCAATCGCGCGGGCGTGGTGGAAAAGGTGTGGCGCAAGGTGAAGGTGCCGGGCCACGCCGAAAACGTGCTGGCGGCGGCGCGGGATTTGCCCTGAGCGGTTCGGAGCGGTTAACATGTGCCAAGCAGCTTGCCGAGTGAGTCGATGAAATTTCGCAATTCCACCTTGCCGGTGCTGACCGTCCTAACCTTGATTGCGGTCGCCGGCGGATTCCAGCTGGGCGAGACGGCGATCGCGCAGATCGATCCGCTCTATTTCGAAGGCGCGGCGCCCCCGCCGCGCGACGTGACGCAGCGCCAGCGCAGCAGCCAGCCGAACGCGTATGCGGCCGCATCGGGTTGGGAAGAAGGCTATGCCGCCCGGAGCGTGGATTGCGGCGCGGATTGCCCGCCGTCGCTGATGGATCGATCGATCATGCCGGCGGATACGCCGCCGGTCCGCTATTCCGACCAGACCATCGAGCCGAGCTGGGAAAAGGCATCGAGCCCGGAGCCGGAAGATCTGTTGTTGCCCGAACAGCCCGCGGCACAGAGTCGGGTCGGGCGCTACCTGCATTATCCGGTGAGCGCGGAGCAGGCCGAAATCCGCGCGGCGCTGGACGGCAGGGCAAAGCCGGCTGCCGGGCCTGACGGACCTTAGGTCCATTCCTCGCCCTTGATGACCGATATTTCCGAAGCCTGCCGCGACGTCCTGACCACCGCCGAACCCGCCGCCAAGGTGAAGGTGGCGCGCGCCGTCGCCCGGGCGTGGCGGCGGGGGCAGCTCGACTGGCGGTTCGTCGCGGCGATGCCGGATACGCCGGCGCGTCCCGAACGCCCCGAATTGCTGCCGCCATCGCGGATGAAGAAGCGCGGCAAGGCAGGCTCCGAGCGCAGCCGCATCGCGCTGCTGCACGCGCTCGCCCATATCGAATATTCCGCGATCGACCTGGCCTTCGATCTTGTAGGGCGGTTCGGCGGCGGTTTCCCGCGCGCCTTCGTCGATGACTGGATCGGCGTCGGCGCGGACGAGGCGATGCACTTCGCCTTGCTCGACCGGCGATTGAAGGCGCTCGGCGCGGCCTATGGCGATCTGCCCGCCCATGCCGGCCTGTGGGAAGCGGCAGCCGAGACCGCGCACGATCCGCTGGCGCGGCTGGCGGTGGTACCGACCGTGCTTGAGGCGCGCGGGCTGGACGTGACGCCGGCGACGGTGGCGGCGCTGGAAAGGGCAGGGGATATGCGCTCGGCGGCGATCCTGGGGCGCATCTATCGCGACGAAATCCGTCACGTCGGCGCGGGCATGCACTGGTTTTTATATGGGTGCGAATCGCTCGGGCTGGAGCCGGTGGAAAGCTGGAAAACCTTGGTTCGCCGCCATTTCCGCGGCGTCGTTAAGCCGCCGTTCAACGATTCAGCGCGGGGTGAGGCCGGTCTGTCCCGGGATTACTACGCTGCTATTGCGGAGTAAGGGATTGAGCGCCCAATTTCT
>JBBSLM010000250.1:0-4002 GCA_038255245.1 Sphingomonadales bacterium | reverse complement strand
GATGCGCGCCGTCGAGGACGCGTCCCGGTCGTCGTCGGACCGCAGGTTCCGGAATTGCATAGGCACGCGATACGGGCTGTTCTCGTCATAACGCTCGCCGCGCACGACCATCTCACCATCCTCGCCAGGCTGCTGGTCCTCGGCGCCCGCCGCGGGCGCTCGCGGCCTCACCGGGGCAGGCGCGGGCGGGCCAATCTGCGCGGGCACCGGAGGCCCGACCGCCGCCGGCTGATCAAGCAACAGCAAAGCGGCGGCGAGGAGGAAAGATCCCATGATCACTGACTGTCAGCCAAATGCGGCCCAATCGCGGCAGTTCAAAACCCCACATCCTCCAGGCTGAGCAAAGTCGCATTGCCGCCGGCGCTGGTCGTGTCGGTGCTCGTGGTCCGCTCGGCGCAGAAGCGCGGCAGATAGTTCGGCCCGCCCGCCTTCGGCCCGGTGCCGCTCAGCCCTTCCCCACCGAACGGCTGCGAGCCGACGATCGCGCCAATCATCGAGCGGTTAACGTAGAGATTGCCCGCTTCCGACAGCTCTTCCACCGTCTCCGCCGCGCGGGCGATGCGGCTGTGCAGGCCCATGGTCAGGCCGTAGCCGCTGGCATTCACCCGCCGCACCGTCTCGACCAATTTGCCCGCCGGCCAGGTCGTGACATGCAGCAACGGACCGAAGAATTCCGCCTGCAAATCTTCGATCGCGTCGAGCTGGATCAGCGTCGGCGGCACGAACAGGTCCTCGGCCGGCACCTCGATTGTCTTGAGGATGCGGTCTTTCATCGCCTCGCGCCGGGCCATCAATTTGTCATAGCTCGGCTGATCGATCACCGGCCCGACGTCGGTGCGCGGATCGGCCGGATCGCCGACGACGAGCGTGTCCATCGCCCCGCGCAGCATATCGACCGTGCGCTGGGCGATCTCCTCCTGCAGCACCAGCACCCTGAGCGCCGAGCAACGCTGCCCGGCCGAGCGAAACGCCGACGTCACCACGTCGATCACCACCTGCTCGGGCAACGCGGTGGAATCGACGATCATCGCGTTGATCCCGCCCGTCTCGGCGATCAGCGGCACGATCGGCCGCGCATCGTCGCCGATCAGGGTGCGCGCGATCGTCTTTGCGGTCGCGGTCGAGCCGGTGAAGGCGACGCCGGCGATGCGCGCATCCTCCATGAGCTTCTGCCCCATGTCGCGGCGGCCCACCGCGAGGATCAGGGCATCCTCGGGAATGCCCGCCTCGTGGGCGAGTTGCACCGCATAGGCCGCGATCTGAGGCGTCTGCGAGGCGGGCTTGGCCACCACGCTGTTGCCCGCCGCCAGCGCCGCCGAGACCTGCCCCAGGAAAATCGCCAGCGGGAAATTCCACGGCGCGATGCACACCCACGCCCCGCGCCCTTCCATGCGCAGGATGTTGCGCTCGCCGGTCGGCCCGGGCAGTTCGATCGGCTGCAGCCGCGACCGCGCCTGCGCCGCATAATAGCGGCAGAAATCCACCGCCTCGCGCACTTCGGCCAGCGCGTCGGGGATCGTCTTCTTCGCCTCCTGCACGCAGATGCGCATCAAGCTATCGCGGCGCTCCTCGAGCAAATCGGCCAGCCGCTCCAGCTTCGCCGCGCGCTCGTCGACGCTCCGCTTCGACCAGTCGCGAAAGCCCGTCAGCGCCCGCGTCACCAGTTCGTCGGCATCCACCGGCGCGATCGGCGCGGCGGCGATCGGCCCCGCCACCGCTGCGGCGACGCGCCGCAACTCGTCATCTTCCTGCAGGTCAAGGCCGGTCGAATTCTTCCGCTCGGGCGCGAACAGATCTTCCGGCAGCGGGATGCTCGGATGCCGCGTGCCGCCGACGGCCGCTATCTTGGCCACCGGATCGGCGAGCAGATCCGCATCGGTCAGACTCTCGTCGGCCAGCTGATGGACGAAGGAGGAATTCGCGCCATTCTCGAGCAGCCGCCGGACGAGATAGGCGAGCAGGTCGCGATGCCCGCCGACGGGCGCGTAGATGCGGGTATGGTAGCCCTGTTCGCGCACGAGCTGCTCATAGAGCCCCTCGCCCATGCCGTGCAGCCGCTGGAACTCGAAATCGCGCGCCTCGCCCGCATATTCCAGGATCGTCGCCACGGTCAGCGCATTGTGCGTCGCGAAGGCGGGATGGATGTTCGCCGCCGCCAGCATGTCCCGCGCGCAGGCCAGATAAGACACGTCCGTCGCCGCCTTGCGCGTGAACAGAGGATAATCGCTCAGCCCCGCTTCCTGCGTCCGCTTGATCTCGCTGTCCCAATAAGCGCCCTTCACCAGCCGCGCCGCGATCCGCCGCCCGGTCCGCTTGCCGAGCGCATCGGCCCACGCCACCACCGGCCGCGCGCGCTTGGAATAGGCCTGGATCGCCATGCCGAGCCCGTCCCAGCCCTTCAGCGCGTCGAGCCCCGCCACCGCCGCGATGATGTCGAGGCTCATCTCCAGCCGCTCGCTCTCCTCGGCATCGACCGTGAGCCCGATGCCGTGGCTTGCCGCCAGCGTCGCCAGCCGCTCCAGTTGCTCGATCAGCGACGGCACCGCCCGGTCCGCCTGCGCGACCTCGTAGCGCGGATGCAAAGCCGACAATTTCACCGAAATGCTGTGGCCCTGATCGGCCACCTTGCCGACCGACTGGATCGCATCCTCATAAGAAGCAAAATAGCGCGCGCCGTCCTCGAACGTCCGCGCCGCTTCGCCCAGCATGTCGAAGCTGGCGGTGAAGCCCTTGTTCTCCGACTTCTTCATCCGCTTGAGCGCTTCTTCGATGGTTCGGCCCATCACGAAAATCTCGCCCATCTTGCGCATCGCGACGCCGACGCCCTCGCGCACGAACGGCTCGCCGGCGCGGGAGATCAGCTTCTTCAGCGCGCTCGCTTTATCGCTCTCGCCCACCAGCGCCCGGCCGATCACCAGCCCCCAGGTTGCGGTATTGACCAGCCGCGAGCCGGACTGGCCGCGATGCTTGCCCCAATCGCCATCGTCCAATTTGTCCGCGATCAGATCGTCCGCCGTCTCCGGGTCCGGCACGCGCAGGAACGCCTCGGCCAGGCTCAGCAGCGCCACGCCCTCCGACGTGTTCAGCCGATATTCCTGCAGGAACTGGTTGACCCAGCCCTTCGACTGCGCCGCCCGCAAATCCCCCAGCAGGACGGTCGCCCGCGCCTCCACCCCGGCCCGTCCGGCCGCGTCCAGTCCCGCCCGCTCCAGCAACGGCGTGAGCACCGCCGGTTCCGGGGCGCGATGCAAACGGTCGATCTCGCGCCGAAGCTCGAGGGTGCGGGGGTCGGTCATGAGAGCGGTCTTTCCAGGGGCTTGTGCGCCGCGCAAGCACGGCTCTATGCGGGCGGCGATTAACGCCGCAGGGGGGAAGGCTCAATGCCGCTGGCCAGTCTTGAGGAAATCCAGTCGAAAGTCGGCACCGAAATCGGCGTCAGCGACTGGGTCGTCGTGGATCAAGACCGCATCGATCGCTTCGCCGACGTCACCGAGGACCGCCAGTTCATCCACGTCGATCCCGAGGCCGCTGCCAAGACCGTCTTCCGCGGCACCGTCGCCCACGGCTTCCTCTCGCTCTCTTTGCTGAGCCGCTTCGGCGAGGATGCCTTTCTGCAACCGCCGGGCGTCCGCATGGGCGTCAATTACGGCTTCGACCGAGTCCGCTTCATCGCCCCCGTCCGCGCCGGCAAACGCGTCCGCGGCCGTTTCTTCCTGAAAAGCGCCGAGGAACGCAAACCCCGCCAGTGGGAATTCCGGCACGACGTGACGGTCGAGATCGAGGGTGAAGAGAAACCCGCGCTGACGGCGGAATGGATCGGGCTGATCTATATTTGAGCGCGCGTTACAATTCGCTGTCGAAACCAGTCGGCGAGTTCGCCCGGCGACAGCTCTCCTGCGGCTAAGCTCAGAAACGCCACCGCAACCTCCGCATCTGTTGCAGTCAGGTCATATCCGTTGAGATTGAGAAACGTTTCGCTGACGACCGCCGCCGTCCGCTTGT
>JBBSLM010000249.1:0-4005 GCA_038255245.1 Sphingomonadales bacterium | reverse complement strand
GCTCGACCCGACGATGCGGGAAATCTCTCTGCCGGGCGTGTCGAAGGCGATCCTGTCGGACACCGTGGGGTTCATTTCCGATCTGCCGACGCAGCTGGTCGCGGCGTTCCGGGCGACGCTGGAGGAAGTGCTGGCGGCCGACCTGATCGTCCACGTCCGCGACATTTCACACCCTGACAGCGACGCGCAGGCGGCGGACGTCGCGCAGGTGTTGAAGGAACTCGGCATCGACATCGGTCAGGCCAGCGCGGGCGCGCCGGTAATCGAGGCCTGGAACAAGATCGACAGGCTGAGCGGCGAGGAAGCGGCGAGCCTCCGCGCTGAGGCGGCACGGCGCGAGAATGTCGTCGTGCTGTCGGCGATCAGCGGGGAAGGGGTGGACGACCTGCTCGCGTCTGGCGCCGAGCATCTCAGCAAGGGCGCGAAAACCCGCGAAGTGACGCTGGGGATGCGCGACGGGGAGGCGGTCGCCTGGCTCCATCAGCATGGCGAGGTGTTGAGCCAGGAAAGCGAAGGGGAGACAATGCGCCTCGTGGTGCGGATGGCTATTGCGCAATGGGAGCGCTTCGACAGCCGGCGAGCCGACGCTAAGATTTAGCGGCGCGCACACGAGAACAATGTAGGAACGAGTTACGTGCGGGAGAGGGGCCTAGTCGTTCCGCGCCAATTCCCGCTTTGCGCGTACCCAGAGCGCCTCATATTCGTCTAGACTCAGCTCGCGGAGCGGCGTGTCGGCACTTTGCTCGATCAGGCGGAAGCGTTGTTCGAAGCGGCGGGTGGCGTTGGTGAGTGCGGTTTCGGCGTCCAGGCCGTGATGGCGGGCCAGATTGACGACCGTGAACAGCAGGTCGCCGATTTCGGCTTCGCGCTCGGCAGGGGTAGCGGCGGCGTCGATTTCAGCCAGTTCCTCGTCGATCTTGGCGCGCGGACCAGCGGCGTCGGGCCAGTCGAAGCCTTCGCGCGCGGCGCGATTCTGGATCTTCTCGGCGCGCTTCAGCGCCGGCAGCCCGAGCGTGACGCCGTCGAGGACACTGGCATGGCCCTTGGCGGCGCGTTCCTCGGCCTTGACCTGTTCCCAGAGGTGGTGCCCGCCATTGTCCGTACCGTGGAAGATGTGCGGGTGACGGCGCTCCATCTTGTCGCTGATCGCGTTCGCGACGTCGGCGAAGGCGAAGTGACCATCTTCCTCGGCCATGCGGGCGTGGAAAACGACCTGGAGGAGCAGATCGCCGAGCTCGTCCTTGAGATCGGCCATGTCCTTGCGCTCGATCGCGTCGGCGACTTCATAGGCTTCCTCGATCGTGTAGGGGGCGATCGTCGCGAAATTCTGGGCATTGTCCCATTCGCAGCCGGTCTTTGGGTCGCGCAGCCGCGCCATGATCTCGAGCAGGCGGCCGACGGGGGACGGCTCGGGGGGGCTCAACGGGACGATCCGTAAGTGCGATAATATACATTATGTAAAATGGCGCTAGACATCAGGACGTCAGTATCAGCGTTCGGCCTTCCACGCTCCAGCTGCGCAAAGTGGTCAGGAAGTTCATGCCGATGACGTTCATGTCGCCGAACGATTCCGAAATGTGCACGGCGACATCCTGCCGCGTGATGTTCCCTACCGTCAGCGTATCGGCGCGCCCGCGCTTGACGTTGACCAGACCGTTGGCGGTGCGGACGACGGCCGGCAGGCCTGCTTGCGGCTGGATACCGACGCGCCGCGCGGTATCGACCGAGATGCTCGTGGTGGTTGCGCCGCTGTCGACCAGGAAGCGCACATTCTGACCATTCAGCTCGGCCTCGACCCAGAAATGGCCATCTGAGGCGAGCCGGACGCGGGTTTCGCCGGGCGCCGTTGGTACCGCCTCGCCGCCCCGCACGGAAACGACCAGGCGATCGCCGAGGGCGGCGAAATCGTCCTTGAAGGTGAAGATGACGAAGGCTGCCGCAAAGATCAGCACCCAGGAAGCGAACATTTTCACCGCGGAGCCTAGCCGGACGCGGCGCACCGCGAAGGCGCTGATCACCAGGACCAGCACGCCCAGCAGATAGAGGACATGGATGGCCTGGTCCCCTCCCTCATTCACAATTCGATCTCCATCCCGTCATAGCCAGGCTCGATATGGGGAGGAAGTTGCCGCCGCAAAGAGGCATAGTCCATGCTGTTGTCCATGTGGGTGAGTATGGCGCGTTTCGGGCGGAGTTGCTCGATATAGGCGAGCGTGCGGTCGAGATGATTGTGGGTGGGGTGCGGCCGGGTCCTCAACGCATCGACGATCCAGAGGTCGGCGTCTTCGAACGCACTGGCCATGTCGTCCGTCAACTCATTGAAGTCGGTGGAATAGATGATCCGTTTACCATATTGTGCGAAGATCAGGCCGGTGCTGGTGATATTGCCGTGCGGCTGCTCGACATGGCGCACCTCGATGCTGTCGATCGGCAGCGTGTCGGGCAGGATCTGCGCCGCGACGGTGGCGGGGTAGCCCCACTTCCCGTCAAACACATAGTCGAACCGGGCCGAGAGGCTGCGTAGGCAGCGGGCGCTGCCATAAGCCGGGACCGGCGCGCCGGCATTGTGGAAGAGCTGGCGCAGATCGTCGAGCCCGTGCGCGTGATCGGCATGTTCGTGCGTCCAGATGATCGCATCGACGGTCCCGACATTCGCGTCGAGCAATTGTTCGCGCAGGTCCGGGCCGGTATCGACGAGGATGCGCGTGTCGCCGTCGCTGACCAGGATGGAGACGCGGCTGCGGCGGTTCTTGGGCTCAGCGGGGTCACAAGCGCCCCAGTCATTGCCGATGCGAGGCACGCCCGACGAGGTGCCGCAGCCGAGGATCCGGACTTTCATTGGAAGAAGGAGCTTTTGGAGCGCTGCGCGCCAAGCCGCGAAGACGCTAAGGAGCAGTAAGAAGTTCGTTCACGCGGAGGCGCGGAGGAGAAAGGGAGGCGCGGAGTAGGGAATGACTGGCGCGAAGCGCCCTTCCCATCCGAGTGGCAATGAAGGACGCCTGTCGGCTTCGAAGGCGGAAGGCCCTCCGCGTCTCCTCTTCTTCTCCGCGCCTCCGCGTGGAAAGCCTTTTCTTCTTGGCGGCTTTGCGACTTGGCGCGGCCTGCCGCGCCCAATCCTTTCATGCCCGTTGAGCCTTGCTGAACAGGCGGTAGAAATTGTCAGTGGTCGTCTCCGCGAGTTGCTCGACGCTTTCGCTACGCAGGTTAGCGAGGAAGCGGGCGGTGTCGGCGACGTAGGCGGGTTCGCAGGGGCGGCCGCGGTGGGGGACCGGGGCGAGGAATGGGGAATCGGTCTCGATCAGCAGGCGATCGGCGGGCACTTCCTTCGCCGCTTCCTGCAGGTCGCGGGCATTCTTGAAGGTGACGATGCCGGAAATGGAGATGGTCAGACCGAGGTCGAGCACCTTGCGGGCGAAGTCCTGGCTGGCGGTGAAACAGTGGATTAGGGCCGGATAAGCGCCCTTCCCCATTTCCTCTCTCAAGATCTGCCAGGTGTCGTCCTCGGCATCGCGGGTGTGGACGATCAGTGGCAGGCCGGTCTCGCGGGCCGCGGCGATGTGGCTGCGGAAGCTCTGGCGCTGCCGCTCGCGGTCGGACTTGTCGTAATAATAATCGAGGCCGCTTTCGCCGATGCCGACCACCTTCGGGTGCGCGGCGCGCTCGACCAAAGTCTCGGTCTCGACGTCCGGATGGAGATCAGCCTCGTGCGGGTGGATGCCGACCGACGCCATGACGTCATCATTGCCCTCCGCGGTGGCGAGAACGGCGTCCCATTCGGTGGAGCGGGTCGAGATGTTGAGCATCGCGGACACGCCGGCGGCGCGGGCCCGGGCGA
Source organism: Sphingomonadales bacterium (assembly GCA_038255245.1). Taxonomy (GTDB): domain Bacteria; phylum Pseudomonadota; class Alphaproteobacteria; order Sphingomonadales; family Sphingomonadaceae; genus Allosphingosinicella. Next base: position 170 of record JBBSLM010000249.1, on the reverse strand, counting down.
GCACGCCCGGCTGATCCTCGATGAGACCCTTGTAATTGAGGTGGCAATGGCTGTCGACGAACATGCGCCTGACATAGGCCCGGCGAGGCGTTGACGGAAGGCGCTGGCCCGCGTGACTCGATCGTTGCGGCGCGGTAATATTTGGAACGGACGTCTGCCTGCGGCCTTTG
>JBBSLM010000248.1:0-4005 GCA_038255245.1 Sphingomonadales bacterium | reverse complement strand
CGCTGGTTGGCGCGCAAGATGTTGGCGAGCACCTCGGAAACGAATTCCAGGCTGATCTCGCGATTTTGCATCACCGCATAGGCCGCGATCCGGTTCAGCGCGCCTTCCAGCTCACGCACGTTGGAACTGATCCGCCGGGCGAGAAAGCCGACCACATCGTCCGGCACCTGCACGTCGGGCAAGGATTCCAGCTTCTTGTGGATGATATTCAGCCGCAGCTCGAGATCGGCCGCGTTGATGTCGGCGACCAGGCCCCAGCTAAGGCGCGACAGGATGCGCGGCTCGATCCCGTCCAGATCCTGCGGCGCACGATCGGACGAGATGACCAGCCGGCGCCCGGCCGAGATGATCTCGTTCATCGTGTGGAAGAATTCTTCCTGCGTCGATTCCTTGCCGGCGATGAACTGCACGTCGTCGATCATCAGCAGATCGGCGGAGCGCAGCTGCTGCTTAAACGAGATCGTGTCGTTGCCGCGCAGGGCCGCGACGAATTCGACCATGAACTTTTCGGCCGACATGTAGATGATCTTCGCCCGCGGCCGGACACGATGGAATTCGTGGCCGATGGCGTGGAGCAAGTGCGTCTTACCGCGGCCGGTGCCGCCGTGAAGGAAGAGCGGGTTGAAGACGACCTTGTCGGCGGTCGCCAGCGTCCGCGCGGCGTTGAACGCGACTTCATTGGCCTTGCCGACGACGAAATTCTCGAACCGGTAGCGCGGCTCCAGCGCCACCGAATAGGCGCAATCGTTGCGCGGCTCCTCGGCCGGTTCTGGCGCGGGAATCTGGATCGAAGCGGCGGTCAGCGGTGCGGCGTGGCCGACGCCGATGCGGATCTGCCGCACATCGCTTTGCTTCGCCTTCCAGGCCAGCGCCAGCCGCTCGCCATGGTGGCTCTGCACCCAATCGGCCATGAATTTGGACGGCAGGCTGAGCATCAGGGTGCCGTTCGACGGATCGAAGCCGCCAAGCGCGATCGGACGGAGCCAGGCGTCGAACATGCGCGCCCCGCAATCGCGTCGCAAGTCGGCGCGAATCGCCTCCCACGTCCGTTCGATCGCTTCGCCGCCTTGCATCGTCGTCTCCAACGTTGCTGCACTGGCCGGTCTTGCCGCCACCCTTGACACCCCCATCTCTCGCGCCGCTCTGCCGGCGGCTCAGGCACGCGCTTCCCCCTGCGGAAAAGCATGCGCTGCCCCGCTCTCGAACCCGTGGATTTTTCGCTTCTCGCCGGCCAAAATGCGTCCGGCGAACTCCCGTTTAGGAACGCGGGATGAGTCGGCGCAAGCAACATATTTGCGCCACGCAAACTTTATTCGGTTGACAGCGCATTTCTGCCATTTCTTCGTAACATTAGTGTTTTGTGTATATGTTACAGGCAGTTAGACGGTCGTTACGTTTGTGACACTTTCGCGAATCGCGCATTTCCGCCATTTTTTGAGATCGGCCAATGAAAAACCCGCCGGCTCGCACCGGCGGGTTTGCAAGGCCCCGAAACGGGAAAATGGGTCAGGCGAGCGCGGCGACCCGCTTGCTCAGGCGCGACAGCTTGCGCGAGGCGGTGTTCTTGTGAAGCACGCCCTTGGACACGCCACGCGCCAGCTCCGGCTGCACCTTCTGCAGCGCGGCCTTGGCCTCATCCTTGTCGCCGCTCGCCAGCGCCGTCTCCAGCTGCTTGACGAAGGTACGGATGCGGCTGACCCGCGCCCCGTTGATGACGGCGCGGCGGTCGTTGCGACGGATGCGTTTGCGTGCCTGTGGCGTGTTCGCCATGGAAGAGATGCCTCGTGATGAAGAAAATGAAAAGGGCGCGGCAAAACCGCACCCGCTCGGCGCGCTCCTTAAGCGGGAAGGAGGCGGAAGGTCAAGCTGTAGCGCGTCACTTCTGACAACGCTGGCAGTAGAAAGTCGAGCGGCCCGAATCGACGCGGCGCTTCACGATCCCGCCGCAAGTCGGACAAGGCTGGCCCTCGCGGCCATAAACGCGCCAGTCGCTGGAAAAATAGCCGAGCTCGCCATTGGGCTGGACATAGTCGCGCAAGCTCGAGCCGCCGGCGGCGATCGCCCTGATCAGTACCGACTTCACCGCATCGGCGAGCCGGTCGAGCCGGGCCAGCGATATCCGCCCCGCTTCACGCGTGGGAGAAATCCCGGCCAGGTTCAGCCCGTCGCAGACATAGATGTTGCCGAGCCCGGCGACGATCTTCTGGTCGAGCAGCAGCGCCTTGATTGGCGCCACCCGTCCGGCCAGCGCTCGCTTGAGATACGCTCCGTCGAACTCGTCGCCGAGCGGTTCCGGGCCCATTTTCACGAAGGGTGGATAGGCGGCCAGGTCCGTGGTCGGCACGATGTCGAGCGAACCGAAGCGGCGATGATCGTTTAGCGCCAGGGTGCGGCCCTCGTCCGTCTCGATCACGACATGGTCGTGCTTGCCGATCGCTTCAGGGTCGATCCGCCAATGGCCGGACATGCCGAGGTGGAAGATCAAAGTGTCCTCGCGGTCCGTCTGGATCAGGCCGTATTTGGCGCGGCGGCCGAGGCCCGTGACGCGCGCTCCGGTCAGCCGCTGCCGCAGGTCCGGCGGGAAGGGCCAGCGCAGGTCCGCACGGTGCAACTGGAAGGATGCGATCCGCTTTCCCTCCAGCACGGGCCTGAGCCCACGCACCGTCGTCTCGACTTCGGGCAGCTCAGGCATATTGGCACGTGCACATCATCGCCCTCCCCTGCTAGAGCGCCGCGCCATGGACAAGGTGTCTTTCGGCAACGAGGAGGTCGCCCCCGCGGAAAAGACCGCGCGGGTGCATGGCGTCTTTTCATCCGTGGCTTCCAGCTACGATGTGATGAACGATTTGATGTCGGGCGGGCTGCACCGGCTGTGGAAGGATGATTTCGTCCGCCGGGTGAAGCCGCGCGCGGGCGAGACGATTCTCGACATGGCCGGCGGCACCGGCGACATCGCCTTCCGCCTGGCCGCGCGCGGCGCGACGGTGACGGTCGCCGACATCAATGCGGATATGCTGGACGTCGGCCAGCAGCGGGCGAAGCGTCGCGGCATCGAGGGCCTGGCCTGGGCGGTGGAGAATGCCGAGACCTTGACCTTCGCCGACCGCGCCTTCGACGCCTACACGATCGCCTTCGGGATTCGAAACGTCACCGACATTCCGGCCGCTCTGGCCGAGGCGCATCGCGTGCTGAAGCGCGGCGGGCGCTTTTTCTGCCTGGAATTCTCGACCACCAGCTGGCCCGGCTTTTCCGACCTCTACCGCAATTATTCGCGCAAGATGGTCCCCCGGATCGGCCAAATGGTCGCCAAGGATGCCGACAGCTATCGCTATCTGATCGAATCGATCGAGCGCTTCCCCGACATGCAGGCCTTCGCCGCGATGATCCGCACTGCCGGCTTCACGCAGGTGAAGGCCGAGCCGATCCTGGGCGGTCTTGTCGCGATTCACAGCGGGTGGAAGATCTAGCCGCCATGTGCTCCTCTTCATTCGTCATCCCAGTGAAAGCTGGGGTCTCCCTTCTTGAAGGCAGCGAGATTCCAGCTTTCGCTGGAATGACGCAGGGGGCGGCATGACCCGCTCCGTCACCCACGTTTTTCGCCTGCTCCGCTGGGGCCGCACGCTCGCCCGTCATGGCGCGCTGACCGGGATCGAGCGCGACCGGGCGACGCCGCCCGCCGTGCGCCGGCTGGCCCGCATCGCCCGCTTCGGCGCGCGCGTGCCGAAACAGCCGCGTTATGCCGAAGCATTCCGCACGCTCGGCCCGGCGGCGATCAAGCTGGGCCAGGCGCTCGCCACCCGCGCCGATCTGGTCGGCGACGAAGCCGCGATCGAATTGCAGACCTTGCAGGATCGCCTCCCCCCTGCCCCGTTCGCCGCGATCAAGGCGACCGTCGAAGCCGAGCTCGGCAAGCCGCTCGATCAGCTGTTCGCCGAATTCGATCCCGATCCGGTCGGCGCCGCCTCGATCGCGCAGGTCCACCGCGCCGTCACCACCGATGGCCGG
>JBBSLM010000247.1:0-4018 GCA_038255245.1 Sphingomonadales bacterium | reverse complement strand
GGCGAGAATTCGAACCAGCCGGTGATCGGCCAGCGCGTCGAATCCAGCTGCGCGATGTGCCACGATTATCATATGGATGAGGGGGTGCCGGCGATGATCCTGCGGCAACGCGTGCGCGGCCAGAGGTGGGAATCCACCACCATACCGGTCGCGCGACAGGGAGCGAGTCCGCCCCGTGCGCGCTGACCGGCCCGCCGCAGAGCCGATCGTGCGCCGCACTTTGCCGGGCCAGATCGGCTTCGACAAAGGGGTGATGAGCAACCCCGAGCTGGAACGGGCGGGCGAGGAAGCGATCGCGCGGGCGATGGGCCTCATTCAATCCCGCCACGAAAGCGGCCGCGTGCCCGAGCACATGTATTATCATAATTGGGCCCACACGGCGGGCGTGATCGAACGCGCGCAGGCGCTCGGTGTGGCGATGGGGATGAGCGAGCGGCATCTGCTGCTGACCACGATCGCCGCCGCCTATCACGACGTTGTGCAGCGCTGGGTGCCGGTGGAGCATGAAGGTGGCGTGGTGCTGCGCAAGCGTCTGGCTGGCCAGGACGAAGTCGCCAGCGCCAATGAGGCGGTCGAGGCGATGCAGATGTTCGGCGTGACCTTCACGGCGGAAGAGCGCGGCATGGTCGCTTCGGCGATCATCGCCACCATTCCGGGCTGGGATGGCGATGCGAACACGGTGTCGCAGCCCTTTCTGGTGTCTCACCCGGTCGTCTCCGCCGTGGCGATTGCCGATCTGGGCGCGTCGGGCATGGATTCGGCCATGTATTTCCGCGACGGGCCGGCTTTGTTCGCCGAAGAGAATCTGGACCTGATGCAATGCGTGATGGGGGTGCGCAGCGCTTCGGAAATCCCGGCGGACCGGCAGGAAATCTATCGCTCGCGCTATCTCGCCTGGCTCGGCATCCAGCCCGGCTTCGCGCGCGGCCGCCTGCACCGGATGGAGATTGGCGAGCTCGACGGGTTCACGCCGGAGGTGTGCGAGCGCATCAAGGCTTTGTTCTCGCGCTTCGATGAATCGATCGCGCTGTCGGAGGCGGCGGTCAGCCGGGCGCGGACGCTGGATTTCGTGCAGCTGATGCGCCAGCTCGACGCGCGGGCCTTTCCCGACGATCCGGGCTGAGCGAGAGCTCGACAGCTTTACCCGCGTCATTGCGAGGAGCCGGAGGCGACGAAGCAATCCATCCGACGAACTCATCAGGATGGATTGCTTCCCCCGGCTTTCGCCGGGGTCGCAATGACGGTGCGGAGAGGTAGCTTAACGCCGCGCCGCGACCCAATCGGCCATATTGACCGTGTCGCTCACCTGATAGAGGCGCCCGCCGGGATCGTCCGGATTGCGGCGGAACATGAACAGCCGCTCCTGCTCCGCGCGGGTGAAGGGGCGCGAGCCCAGGCGGCCGAAGACCGCCATCTGGTGGCCGGTCTCGTCGACGGCGCGGTCGCGGTCGAGACCCTTGGCCAGCGACAAAGCCGGTGTCGGCGTCCGTGCCCAGGCGATCAATTGCGGCACCGGACGCGGGCTGAAGCCGTAGATATTGGGCTGCGTTTCGGGCGAGGTCAGCTGGAGCACGCGGATGCCGTTGCGGCCATCGGCGACGTAGGCGAACAGCGAAGCGTTGGTGCTGGCGACGATCACGTCCTCGACATCGTTCAACAGCTGGCCGTGATCGCCGGTGTAGAAGGCCTGGAGCTGCGGCGCGCGCGGGCGGGTGATGTTCACGATCGCCAGCCCCTGCTGCTTCGCGGCCACATAGGCGTAGGTCCGGGCGAGGTAGATGCGGCGGGCATTCTGCATTGGCACGGTCGCTTCGGGCGCCGGCGCCGGGTTGCGCATGTCGGTGACATCGAACAGCTTGAGGCCGTCCGCGTCCGTTACCCACAGATAGCGGAATTGCAGCGCCGAGGCGCGGCCGTCGCGCAGCGGCTGGCTCGCGAGCAATTGCGGGGTCAGCGGATTGGCGAGATCGACCACCACCAGCGCCGATGGCGTAACGATGTAGGCAAAAGTCCCCGCCAAAGTGATATGCTGCGCGCCGGTCAGCACCCCGTCCGGGTTCCAGGCCCGCGTGCCGTCGCTGAGCCGGGCACGCTCCAGGAAATTGTTGCGCGCCTCGCCGTCCGCAAGTGTGACGATGTTGACCAGGTAGAGGCCCTCTTCGGCATCCGTGACCACCGCATAATTGTAGATCGGGTGGAAGGGCTGTTCCTGATTTTCCTCCAGCAGGCTGATCGGTTGCCCGTCCGGCCCCGTCCGCACGGTCTGCGCCATCCGCTCGTTGCGATCGGGCGCGATGGGCTGATTGGTGGCGATCGCCATGCAGGTGGCGTTGCGTGAAGGGACGCGGGTGTTCTGGCCGGCGGGCGAGAAGGGCGCGGTCACGATCCGCTCGCTCACGCCCTTATTGCCGATATTGGCGATGTCGTAGACGCGGAAACCGCCGCGGCCTTCGGCCACAAGCATATATTCGCCGCGATTCTGCAGGCAGCCGACGCGGCCGCTCGTGCCCTGATGGATGTTGGTGAATTCCTCCATCGCGCGGGTTTCGCCGGAGCCCTGCGCGTCGATCCGCGTCCCGCGCTCCCAGCGCAGCAATTCGCGCCGGTTGCGGTCGATATGCTGGCGGTAATAATCCGGGTAGGCGAAGCGGTGCAAATAGGAGCCGATCACCGCCTGCGGCTCGTCCCATTCCGTCACGCGCGTCGCCTGGAAACCGCCTTCGAGGCCGGACCAGCTGTGCAGGCCGACGAAGTTCACGAAGTTCGTTCCGTGCAGCATCAGCTGCGCCATGATCGCATTATTGTCGTCCGCGTCGCTGACGTGGCAGTCCGAGCAGGTCTTCGTCTCCGTGCGGCGGACGGTGTGCGGGAAGTGGGGCGCGAACGCCTGGCTGGAATAGCCCGACGCCGAGATGGGCGGCTGCTGCACGTAGATGCGTTCGCGGTTCAGGTTCGTCGAGGACAGGATCAGGGCCGAAGTCGAGCGGACCGGCGCGATGATATTGTCTTTGGTCGACTGGTGCCGGCCGAGCTGGAACATCTCGTCGCGCGCGACCTGCGGATTGTAGGTCGCGAAATTGCGGGTCTGGTCCGTATCCTGCGTGAAATGGTGCATTTCCGTGCGGAAATTCGCCTCGATCGGCAAATGGCAGCCGGCACAGCTGGTCGTCCACGACAAATGGCAGGTGAAGCAGGCCATTTCATTGGTGTCGTGCGCGAGTTCGCTGTCCGGCACGCCGGGGCCGAATTCGAACGGACGGCTTGCGGGCGCGAGATCGCGCATCAGCTTGGAACGGGCGGAGAGCGGGCTGAAGCAGGGGCCGGTGACGCGTCGGTCGCGCTGGTCGCCGTCGGGCAGGCATTCGGGCAGGGCATTGTCGACGCTGTCGCGGACCTGGCTGACCACCCAGGAGACTTCGGGATCGGTGATCGAGCGCTGGATCAGGATGCGGCGATTGTCGGCGCAATTGAGGTTGAACAAAGTCCGCTCATTCGTGCGCGCCGTTTCGCAATCCATCCATTCGAAGCGACGCTGGCCGTCCTCGTTGCGCAGCAATTCCAGATTGTTGCCGCGCGGCGGGGCGGCGAGGTTGGAAGTGCGCAGGTTGGCATAGTCGCGGGCGGTGCCGTGGCAGTCCTTGCAGCCGATCTCGATCGCGTTGGCGACCTCGCCATAGATGAAGCCGTTGCCGTGGCTGTCCTGCGCGAAGTGGCAATCGGCGCATTGCAGGCCAACCTCGGCATGGATGTCCATCATGTGGACGGCGCGGCCATTATTGTTGCCGACGGCGGGGAATTCGCTCTCGCCCTCGCGGCGATAGACTTCACGCCGCTGGATCTCCTCGGCGCTGGCGAGCTGGCCGTTGCCGTTGGTGACGTCGATGATCTGGCCCTGCGCGTCGAGCAGATTGCCCTCGCGGTCGCGGCGGTAGATGCCGCGGAAATTCCAGCCATGGCCGTGATAATCGGCGAACTGGTTCATCCGCGCCTGCGGGTTTACCCGGTCATAGACTTCGCG
>JBBSLM010000246.1:0-4032 GCA_038255245.1 Sphingomonadales bacterium | reverse complement strand
CGATCGCGGATTGTGGTTCCAAAGGGTTCAGTCTCGAAACGATCTCATCTTGGCGCGCCGCTTGGGTTCGGCCCTGCGCCCTCCTATGTCGGCCCCGCATGGCCACGCTTCACCAGAACGACCAAGACCGCCGAGCCGCCGACAAGAGCGCCGATCTGGCGACCTTGCGCAGGTTCGTCCCTTATTTGTGGCCTTTGGGCGCACCGGGCCTGAAGGCCCGCATCCTCGTCGCCTTCGGCTTCGTCATCCTGTCGAAGCTCGTCCAGGTCTATGGCGCACCCTTCGCGCTGCAGGGCGCGGTCGATAATATGGCCGCAGGTAGTCGCGACCTCGTCTACCTCGTGATCGCGCTGGTCGTCGGCTACGCCGCCGCCCGCTTCGGCAGCGTCCTGTTCGACAACCTCCGCAACACCGTGTTTGAGAAGGTCGGGCAGGAGGCGGCACGGCGGCTCACCTCCAACGTCTTCGCCCATTTGCACAATCTCTCTTTGCGCTTCCATCTCGAGCGCCGCACCGGCGCGGTCACCAAGGTGGTGGAGCGCGGCACCAAGAGCATCGACACGATGCTCTATTTCCTGCTGTTCAACATCGCTCCGACCTTGCTGGAACTCGGCCTGGTGCTGACCATCTTCGGCACCCGCTTCGGCATGTGGCTGGTGCTGAGCACGCTGGTCATGGTCGCGATCTACATCGCCTTCACCCGCATCGTCACCGACTGGCGGGCGAAATTGCGCGCGGAAATGAACGATGCCGACACCGGCGCGGTCGCGCATGCGGTGGATTCGCTGCTGAATTTCGAGACGGTCAAATATTTCACCGCCGAGGCCCGCGAGAGCGCCCGCTACGACGCCGCGGTCGACGCCTATGCCAGGGCGGCGATCAAGTCCGAGAACAGCCTCGCCTGGCTGAATGTCGGCCAGGCGGTGATCACCAATCTGATGCTGGCCGGCGGCATGGCGATGATCGTCTGGGGCTGGTCCACCGGGCGCTTCACCACCGGCGACGTCGTCCTCGTCTCGACCCTGCTCACCCAGCTCTTCCGGCCGCTCGACATGCTCGGCATGGTCTATCGCACCATCCGCCAGGGCCTGATCGACATGAAGGCGATGTTCGACCTGGTCGATACCCCGGCCGAGATCGTCGACGCGCCCGATGCCCCGGCGCTGCGCGTCACCACCGGCCATGTCCGCTTCGAAAATGTCCGCTTCGGCTATGAATCCCCCCGCGAAATTCTGCACGGCATCGACATCGACGTGCCCGCCGGCTGGACCGTGGCCGTCGTCGGCCCGTCCGGCGCGGGCAAGTCCACCCTCTCGCGGCTCCTCTTCCGCTTCTACGACCCGCAGGCCGGGCGGATCACCATCGACGGGCAGGACATCAAGGCCGTCACCCAGGAAAGCCTGCGCCGCGCGATCGGCATCGTCCCGCAGGACAGCGTGCTGTTCAACGACACGATCGGCTACAACATCGCCTATGGCAAAGACGGCGCCACCCAGGCGGAGGTCGAGGCCGCGGCCAAGGGCGCGGCGATCCACGATTTCATCCTCTCGCTCCCGGACGGCTACGACACCCGTGTCGGCGAGCGCGGCCTGAAATTGTCGGGCGGCGAGAAGCAGCGCGTCGCGATCGCGCGCACGCTCTTGAAGGATCCGCCGATCCTGATCCTCGACGAAGCGACCAGCGCGCTCGACAGCCGCACCGAGGCCGCGATCCAGGACACGATCCGCCAGATCGAGCGCGGCCGCACGAGCATCGTCATCGCCCACCGCCTCTCCACCGTGGTCGATGCCGACCGCATCATCGTCCTCGATGCCGGCCAGGTCGCCGAGCAGGGAACCCACGGCGAGCTGCTCCGGCTGGGCGGGCTCTACGCGGACATGTGGACCCGCCAGCAGAGCGAGCGGGAGGAGGAAGCGGCGGCGGAATGAATTGCTTCACGACGCCGTTACGCGTAACAAGCGAGCATGAATGTCCAACGCCCATTGACGGGTGCGGAGCGCGCAAAGCGCTGGCGAGCGGCAATGCGCGCCAAGGGTTTGCGGCCGAAAACGTTCTGGCTGCCCGACACGTCTACTCCCAAGTATAAGGCGTGGGCGCGGGGGCAAAGCGAGGCACTGGACCGCTGGTATGCGGCGAACCCGGAAGTGCTCGCAGAACTCGACGATATGCAGGCTTGGCCTGAGGACGAAGAGGCTTGAGGCGGGGAAATGTCGTGGTCGCCGCCGCCAAGGGAGAGTTTGGCGGCAAGCCAAGGCCGTATGTCGTTGTTCAGTCTGACCGGTTCCGCACCCAACGCGTGATCTTGGTCGGATGCACGACCGACGTCACCGACGAACCAGATAATCTGAGGCCTCGGCTGGTGCCGACGAGCGAGAATGGGTTGGCCGAGGTCTGCGACGTCATGGTCGATAATCCAGTGACCGCGCGACGCGAGCGGGTGGTGAGAATCGTGGGTCAATTGTCGGCGGGCGAACTGGAATCCGTCGAGCGAGCGCTCATGCTGGTCATGGGTTTGGGTGAGGCGTGACCGCCTCTCCCGCAGCCACCGGGTGCTTGCAGTAAATGGGCCTCCGGAGCGATCCGAAGGCCCATGCAAATCACATGACTGGCGGCGATCAATCGGGGACGAGGTCTCCCACCGCCTCGACGGCATCCTCACCGGCGTCGGTCATCGCCTCGCCGGGCGTCTCGACATCGCTGCGGCCATTGGGGGCATTGCCCTTGATGACGCTGTCGCCGACCCTCACGCCCTGCTGATCGATCCGGACGCGCGCGCCATCGGGATCGACGCGATAGCGAACGCCGCTTTCCACCACGATGCGGCTGTCATTGGGGCCAAGCCTCACCCGCGGGCCGTTCGCGTCCACGCGATAGGTGACGCCGTCTTCGACCACGATGCGGCTGGTCTCGGTCCAGGCCGCCGCCGCGGTCGCGCCGGCGGGACCATTGCTGCCCATGGCGGCGGCGTCCGCGCTGCCATTGCCGTTGGCATTGGCCGACGCACTGTTGGTGGCCGTATTGCTGCCGCAAGCGGCGAGCGCCAGCGCGGAGCCGGCAATCAGGGTAAGGGTAAACTTTTGCACAATATATCTCCCGAAGGGTCTAGACCGGCCAGCAACGCTCGGAAGCAGCGACCGTTCCGCCGCACGATGAGAGGCGGGGCCCAAGGCTCTGGTCCGATCGCGGCGGGCGCGTTACGCTTGGCGTTGTGAACGGAGTGACGGCGATGGCCATCTGGTTAGCATTGACGAGTCTGATCGCGGCGCAGCCTGGGGCCTCCCCTCCTGCCGACCAAAGCGAGAATATTGTCGTGACCGGCGCCCGGCCTTCGCCGCAGCCGCACGGACGCGCCGAAGCGCCCTATTCGGAGACGGAGCGGGTGCTGCTCGGCTCGCGCATTCCGCGCCGCGCTTCGGAACGGCTTTTCCAGACGATCGCGTCGGAAAGCGGCGTCGCGGGCATGGTGCCGGGCAGCGGCATGGATGGCACCGGCGGGTCCAGCCACCTGACCGCGACGCGCCGGACCACCAATTGCGTCGCCGAGGACCGCGAGGTGCGGGGGGAAATCGCCTGCATCCTGTTCCGGGCTCAGCGCGCCACCGAGGTCGGCGCGTTCGACGACGCCCGCGCCGCGCTGGCGCCATTGCTGCGCCGCGCCTCGATGAACGGGGCGGAGCGTTTCCATGCCGGCCGTCTGGCGTTCACGCTTGCCCAAGCAGAGGAAGACGAGGCGCTGCAGGCGCAGGCCCTTCGCCTGCTGCTCGCGAGCGGGCGCTTGCCGGAGGCGGATCATATGCGGGCGGAGCGGCGGCTGAGCGCCCTGACGGCCGCCGGGCGCTAGCCTGCGCGCCATCGCTCGACTTCCTTGCCGCCATGGGGTTAGGGCGCAGGCGTGACTTCTCCCCTCGATATCCTCCATTCCACCTTCGGCTTCTCCGCCTTCCGTGGCGTACAGGAGCAGGTGATTTCCCGCACCATGGCGGGCCAGCACACCCTTGCCGTCATGCCGACCGGGGCGGGCAAGTCGCTTTG
>JBBSLM010000245.1:0-4056 GCA_038255245.1 Sphingomonadales bacterium | reverse complement strand
GCGGACGATGGTGCGCATCGTCTTGGGATCGTAGCCGCGCGCCTTGGCTTCGCCGTAGACGTCCTTCACATCGTCGGCGATGCCCTTCTTTTCCTCTTCGAGCCGCTCGATCCGCTCGATGAGCAGCCTGAGTTCGTCGGCTGCGACATTGCCTTCCGCCATTTCGTGATTCGTCCCGCTGAATGATGAGCGCGGGGCTTAGGCGCAGGGTCGAAGCTGCTCAACCCTGCCTTGAACTGTCATCCACAGGCTCTATGCGCTGACGCCATGGCCACGCCGAAATCGAGTCCCAGCCGCTTCGTGCCGCGCACCCGCAAGGTGCGCATTCTCGCCACTTTGGGCCCGGCGAGCAACACGCCCGAGATGATCCGCGCGCTGTCGCAGGCCGGCGCCGACGCTTTCCGGCTCAACATGAGCCACGGCACCCACGCCGACCACAAACAGCGCATCGAGACGATCCGGGCGCTGGAAAGCGAATTGGACCGGCCGACCACCATCCTGGTCGACCTGCAGGGCCCCAAGCTGCGCGTCGGCAAGTTTGCTGGCGGCAGCGCCCAGCTGGCCAATGGCGCGACCTTCGTCTTCGACCAGGACGAGGCGCCGGGCGACGCGACCCGCGTCCGCCTGCCCCACCGCGAGATTTTCCAGGCGCTGGAGACGGGCGCGCGGCTGCTGGTGGACGACGGCAAATTGGTGTTCCGCGTCACCGCCGTGTCGGCGCAGCGGATCGAGGCGGTGGTCGAGGTCGGCGGGACGATTTCGGACAATAAGGGCCTGAACGTCCCCGACGTGGTGCTGCCGGTCGCGGCCCTGACCGAGAAGGACCGGGCGGACCTGGCCTTTGCGCTCGACAATCATGCCGACTGGATCGCCTTGTCCTTCGTGCAGCGGCCCGAGGACGTGGCCGAGGCGCGGCGGCTGATCGGCGGCAAGGCGGCCTTGCTGGTCAAGATCGAAAAGCCGCAGGCGATCGAGCGGCTGGCGGAAATATTGGAGCTGGCGGACGCGGCGATGGTCGCGCGCGGCGATCTGGGCGTCGAAATGCCGCCCGAGCAGGTGCCGCCGCTGCAGAAGACGATCGTCGAGATGGCGCGGCAGTTGGGCAAGCCGGTCGTGGTCGCGACGCAAATGCTGGAATCGATGATCACCGCGCCTTCGCCGACCCGCGCGGAAGTCTCCGACGTCGCGACCGCGGTCTATGATGGCGCGGATGCGATCATGCTGTCGGCGGAGAGCGCGAGCGGGCAATTCCCGCTGGAAGCGGTGGCGATGATGAACCGGATCGCGACCGCAGTCGAAGCCGATCCGACCCATCACGCCCGCGTCCACTTCACCGAAACCTCGGCCGATTTCACCACCAACGACGCGATCGCCGAGGCCGCGGCGGGCAATATGGTGAAGGTGGTGAGCGCCGCGGGGATCGTGTGCTTCACCATGTCGGGCAGCACCGCCCGGCGGCTGGCGCGCGAGCGGCCGACCGTGCCCTTGCTGGTGCTGACGCCATCGCTGAAGACCGCGCGGCGGCTCGGGCTGCTCTGGGGCGCGCATGCGGTGCGCACCCGCGACGTCGACAGTTTCGAGGAAATGGTCGGCAAGTCGAAGCGGATGGCGTTGCGTCATGGCCTCGCCAAGGCGGGGCAGCGCCTGATCCTGGTCGCCGGCGTGCCGTTCAAGACGCCCGGATCGACCAACGTCCTCCACATCGTCCGCCTGACCGGCGACGAACTGGAGCGCCGCGACCGGGGCTGAGGCGTCCGGTCCAGATCGGACCAGACGGCAGCCGCAAGTTCAGAGATTGTTAGGGGCAGTCGCCGAGAGTCGGCGGATGTCGCGTCACTGGGATTTCCGGAAAGAGCTGTCGCGCTCGCGCCCGCGCCGGGCAAAGCGGCAGGGAAACGGCTGGGGCTTCGGACGCGGCGAAGTGCGGCTCATGCTGGTCATCGGCGTGACGCTCGGGCTGGTCAGTCAGCTCGAATGGCTCGCCCCGTCTGGCGCGGTCAGCATTCGGGCCACGCGCGAAGTGTCGACCGTCACCGGCCCGGTCCGGATCATCGACGGCGACACGTTCGACCATCGCGGGCAGCGCATCCGCATCGCCGACATCGACACGCCGGAATTACGCTCGGAATGCGCGGCGGAGGTGCGGTTGGCACAGGCCGCAAAGGCGCGGCTCAGCACATTGCTGGCGGAAGGACCGTTCGAGCTGCACCGGGTCGATCGCGACCGGGATCGCTACGGCCGCTCGCTGCGCGTGGTCGTGCGCGACGGCCGCTCGATCGGCGACCGGCTCGTCGAGGAAGGGCTGGCCCGCACCTGGAGCGGGCGGCGCGAGCCCTGGTGCTGAACCGGCGGCTGCTCAATAGCCCTTGAAGCAGAGTTCGGCCGGATCGAAGCTGCCGTCGAGCATGCGGATGCGGGCGCCGGCGGGCAGCAGAGTCACATGATCGATGCTGGCCAGCGCCAAGGTGCGGCGGGGAAAGGCGGCGCCCCACGTCGCGGTGCGGCCATGGCCGGGGCGGGCTATGCCGTCCCAGACCGCCAGCTCCATCTGCCCCGCGCCGGGCGCGGCGCCAGTGACGGTCAGATGCGTATGGCGCGCCGCGCAGCCGGCAATGGCGGGATTGTGGACGGCGATCAGGGTGCGGCCGGGAGTCAGCGCGCCGCCGCTCCAGGTCCGGCGGCCCTCTCCATCCTCCTCGAAAAGAGTGAAACATTGCGCGCTGCCGGCTGGAGCGGGGGCGTTGACCGCGGCGCAGGCCTGATGATCGGCGTCGGCCATCTGCCGGTCGTAGAGCGGCGCGGCCAGCGAGCAGCCCGCAGCCGCCAGCGCCAGCAAGGCCGTCATTCCAATCCGCTCGATCCGCATCGCCGTTCCCCTCCGACGGCCCTATCTTCGCCGAACCCGGGCGCGGGAGCAACGCCCTGACTCGCCCCGCTAGGCGAGATAGGCGGTCGGCCATGAAAGGGTGGCGATCACCGTCATCGCGAACAGGGCGCAGATGCGCTCGAGGAGCATTTTACTCATGCGCCCACGTTCGCGGACAAGGCCGTCCCGGCGCGACCGGGAAGCGATCAAACCGCTCCGTCCAGCGACGGAGGCGACCGCCGAGTGCGGCTCAGCCTTCGGAGAGGCCGCTCCAGATGATCACCTGGTCGCCGACGCCGACCTGATCGAACAGCAAGGCGGCGAATTCCAGCGGCAGGCCGATGCAGCCGTGCGTGGCGCGGTCATTGCCCTGATTGGCGCTGCCATGCAGGGCGACGCCGTCGTCGGTCAGGCGCAGCATGTGCGGCATCGGCGCATTGTAGATGTTGGAAATATGATCGCGCTTCTTCTGCTTGACCGGGAAGGTGCCGAGCGGGGTCGGATGTTCGCCATAGCCGTAAAGGAAGTGGGCGCGGCCGATCTCGACGCCGCCGCGATAGGCGGACAAGGTGCGCGAGCGCAGGTTCACCACCACCGTCGCCGGGCCGCGCGCCGCGGCGGCATCCTCCGCCGACCAGACATATTGGCCGGGCTCGAGCCAGCGGGTAACGGTGATCTCGCGGGCGATGCGCAGATTCTTGACCGCGTCCGGGCGCCTGTCCTGCTGGGCCACCACCGGTCGGCCGCGATTCTGCTCGGTCTCGGCGGGAAGCGCGATGACGGCGGAAATCTCCGCCGATTCGGGCTGGACGGGGGCGGTGCTGTCCGGCGTCATCAGCACGACGAGGCCGACGAAGCTGAGCAGGAAGCTGGTCTTTCCGAGAATCATCTTGAGCAGTCCAATGCCATCCGTCCGGGATGCGAACCGAAGGCCCTACGCGTGGGCCTACGCAAGCGCGCACGCGCGCACGTCCCGGATCGACACTGTTAGCGCGAAGGGGTTAATTGCCGGTGCGCGCCCGCAAGGAGGCCGTCGCGTCCATCCCCGGCGCGCCCTGAGGCGGCTCATTTCACAAGAAAATTGGTCGGGGAAAGAGGATTCGAACCTCCGGCCCCTGCCTCCCGAAGACAGTGCTCTACCAGGCTGAGCTATTCCCCGACCGATCATCCGGCATCCCCCAAAAAGGGGC
>JBBSLM010000244.1:0-4058 GCA_038255245.1 Sphingomonadales bacterium | reverse complement strand
GGCGGGAGCGGCGGCCGGCGCCTGGGCCATGCGCACCGGCGCTTCCATCGCCGGCATCTCGGTCGGCGCCTGCAGGCTGGCGAGCCTGACCTCATCCTCGATGACCTGGCTCGCGGTCGGCGCGGTGAAGCCGAAATCCGCGGAAGCCCAATGCTGCAATTGATGGACCCGGCCGCGCGTGCCGATCTCGGTCTTCAAGGTCTGGATCGACCGCTCGGTTTGCTGAATCTGCTGTTCGAGCTGGGCGAGGCCGGTCCGCTCCTCGGCGACTTTCGACGACAGGATATAGCAGCTGAGCGCTGCGCCGCCGATTCCGGCGACCCAGACCACCGACGTGAATCTGCGAGCGATCATGATCTCGTCTCCCTGGCTGGGTTGTTATGCGCTGGCGCCCCAGTGCGCCGGGCCGCGCGCAGCGTCGCCGAACGCGCACGGGGGTTGCTGGCGACTTCCGTCTCACCGGGCCGGACCGGCTTGGCGACGTCGCTGAAGGTGGGCTCGGGTCCCGTCATGTTGAGGGGAAGGTGGCGGGAACCCGAGCTTGAAAGGCCGCCGCGCTCTTTCAAAAAGCGCTTAACGATGCGGTCTTCCAGGGAATGGAAGGTCACGACCGCGAGCCGGCCACCGGGACGAAGCACTTGCTCCGCCGCCTCGAGGCCCTCTTCCAGCTCGCTCAATTCCTCATTCACGGCGATGCGCAGCGCCTGGAAGGTCCGCGTCGCCGGATCCTTCTTCATGCCGGCATGGTGGCCCAGCGCCTTGCGCACCACGTCGGCCAGTTCGCCGGTGCGCGTCAGCGGCCGCGCCGCAACGATCGCGCGGGCGATGCGGCGAGACTGTTTCTCTTCGCCATAATGGTAGAGGATATCGGCCAGCTCGGCTTCCGGCGCCTCGTTGACGATGTCGGCGGCGCTGCGGCCCTCCGGCGTCATGCGCATGTCCAATTCGCCGTCGCGCAGGAAGGAGAAGCCGCGTGTCGCCTGGTCGAGCTGCATGGAGGAGACGCCGATATCGAGCGTCACGCCATCGACCTCGTCCACCCCGCGGTCGCGAAGCGCCTGGCGCATCCGGGAAAAACGCTCCGGAACAAGCGTCAGGCGCCCCCCGCTCGCGGTGCGCAAATCTTCGCCGGCCTCGATCGCCTGGGGGTCGCGATCGAATGCGAAGACGCGCGCCGCGCCTTTATCAAGCATGGCCTTGCTGTAGCCGCCGGCCCCGAAGGTGCCATCGACATGGGTCTCGCCGGGGGCAATGGCGAGCGCGGCGACGGCTTCGTCCATCAGGACGGGGATGTGGGGCGCCGGAACGTTCATCACGTTGCTCACCCTTTGCGCTCCTCGAGCAGATCGGCGGCCAGGGCGCTGAGTGCCTTGGACTTGCTCTTGAACGCGATCCACGGGTTCCAGATCTGAAACTCGGCGCCCATGCCGATGAACATGGCGAGATCGTCAATGTCGGCGCGGCGCTTCAGGCGCGGCGGCATCAGGATGCGGCCCGACGTGTCGTAGGGGACGTCCGACGTACCGGCGAACAGGCCGGCCTGCATGTCCAGTTCCGCGAAGGGATCGGGATTGTCGCCGAGCCGGGTTTCGGCGCGGTCGTACATCACCGCGCTGTGGTTGCTGTCGTAGCCGACCAGACACTGGAATTCAGGGTGAAGCGAAAGGACCAGAACCTTCTCGTCCGACCGCCGCTCGATCTTCTGGCGAATGAACGCTGGCACGGACAGACGTCCTTTGACGTCCACCGCGTTCAACGCGCTCCCCCTGAAGAACTGCTCCCGATCCAATTCGATCTGGCCCCCAAACACACGACCTTCCCGTCCGCGGGGCGAGCATCGCCACACGGCTCCACGCCGTTTTCACGAGATGAACGGGAAACGCCCCTGACTGGAGGTCTGGGGATAATGCAGAATGCTTAAGAAAAAAAGGGGATTTGATGCCTTTTCGGGGGATTTCATGCCCCGCTATGGAGAACAGACGGGTATTCGTGTTTCGTTCTCGCAATATGTTCCCAGATTGTTCCCGATGAATAGCCTTGTGGATAAACTTGTTATTGGCCGATCCCCGGAATTGGCAGGCGACTCCATGCCGATCGGTCGCGAGTCTCTCGGGCTGGGCAGCACCCGGATCATCGCGGGGCCGACTGGGCCTGATTGAGCAAGGTGCCGTTGCCGACCGCATCGGCATTGCCTGGCGCCACGCCCAGTTCCGCCAGTGGCTCTTTCGGCGTGTCGGCCTGGCCGTTCAGCGCGGCGCCGCTGTTGGTAGTGACCGGCAATTCACTCTCGGGCCTCCCGGCCAGCGCCGTCGCCAGCAGCACCGCGACGAAGACGAACCCAAGGCCGGTCAGGCCGATACGGACCCGCTGCATGCCGTCTCTTCCTCCGCTCCGGGAGGCAGGTGCTGGTCCGATCTCCGGGGCCGTCATAATGCCGCAACATGACGGAAGTGGTTCGCAAGATCAACGAATCGCTTGACCTGCGGCTTGCGGGACCCAATTGGGCCGCGCATGACCCATCTTCGTTTGCTCGCCGCGGCCCCGCTTGCCGTCCTGCTCTCTCTCGCTGCCTGCCAGTCCGAACCCGAAAAGGTCGGCGAGGCCGCGGATCCCCGTGCCGAGGAGCTCAAGAATGCGCCGCCGGTCGAACTTCCGCCCACGATGGTCGCCCGCACCTATCGCTGCGCCGACAACAGCCTGATCTATGCCGATTTCGCCAGTGACGGCAGCTTCGCGATGATCGGTACCAGCGCAGCGGGCCGCGTCCGGGTGACCGCCGCCGAACCGAACCGCACTTATTCGGGGGAAGGCTACACCATCGCCGCCAACGCCGAAGACACCCGCATCAAGGCGCCCGGCAAGTCGGAGCAGAGCTGCCGCGCGCACAACAACCGCTAGGCCGCCAGCCATCGTTCAACAGGCCGGTCCGGACCATCCGGGCCGGCCTTTTTCTTGGGCCCGCTTCCGCGATGCCAGACCTTCCACTAGAGCCCGCGGGCATGAGCGAAATCACTCCGCAAATCGTCGCCGATCACGGCCTCAGCCCCGAAGAATATGACCGCGTCCTGCATGCGCTGGGCCGCGAACCGAATTTGACCGAGCTCGGCATCTTTTCGGTCATGTGGTCGGAGCATTGCTCGTACAAATCCTCGCGCATCCATTTGAAGAAGCTGCCGACGACCGCGCCGTGGGTGATTTGCGGGCCGGGCGAGAATGCCGGCGTGATCGACATCGGCGACGGCGATGCGGCGATCTTCAAGATGGAGAGCCACAACCACCCGTCCTACATCGAACCCTATCAGGGCGCGGCGACGGGCGTGGGCGGCATCTTGCGCGACGTGTTCACGATGGGTGCGCGGCCGATTGCGAACCTGAACGCGTTGCGCTTCGGCTCGCCCGATCACCCGAAGATGAAGCATCTGATCGCCGGCGTGGTCGCCGGGATTGGCGGCTATGGCAATTGCGTCGGCGTGCCCACTGTCGGCGGCGAGGTGAATTTCCACCCGGCCTATGACGGCAACATCCTGGTCAACGCGATGACGGTCGGCGTCGCGAAGGCGGACAAGATTTTCTATTCGGCCGCGGCGGGGATCGGCAATTCGGTCGTCTATGTTGGCAGCAAGACCGGCCGCGACGGCATCCATGGCGCGACCATGGCCAGCGCCGATTTCGGCGAGGACAGCGACGCCAAGCGGCCGACCGTGCAAGTCGGCGATCCCTTCACCGAGAAATTGCTGATCGAGGCCTGCCTGGAGCTGATGGCCTCCGACGCGATCGTGGCGATCCAGGACATGGGCGCGGCGGGCCTCACCTCCTCGTCCGTCGAGATGGCGAGCAAGGGCGGCGTCGGCATCGAATTGATCATGGACCAGGTGCCGTGCCGCGAAACCGGCATGACGCCCTACGAGATGATGCTGTCGGAATCGCAGGAGCGGATGCTGATGGTGCTGAAGCCCGGCCGCGAGGGCGAGGCGGAGGCGATCTTCCGCAAGTGGGAACTGGACTTCGCGGTGATCGGCACGGTGACCGACACCGAGCGCATGGTGCTGAAATGGCGT
>JBBSLM010000243.1:0-4091 GCA_038255245.1 Sphingomonadales bacterium | reverse complement strand
TTGCGTGACGAGGTCGTGGACGAAAGCCGACACCTCCGCCCCTTGCGCCTCCACCCACGCCGCCGTCGCGCCTTCCGGCGCGCGGACGTTGAAATGGACATTGCCGTCGCCGAGATGGCCGAAGGCGTTCACCCGCGTGCCGGGAAAGCGCGCTTCCACCGCCGCGGATGCCTCTTCCATGAAGCCCGGCATGGCCGGCACCGCGACGGAGATGTCGTGCTTGGCGGCGGGGCCGTCTTTCTTCTCGGCCTCGGAAATCGATTCCCGCAGCCGCCAGAAATCCTCCGCCTGCGCTTCGCTCGTCGCGATCGCCGCATCCTGGGCGATGCCGATTTCCAGCGCCGAATGGAGCGCGGAATGGACGTGCTTGTCGGGGCTCGGCGCGGCCACCGGGGCGACGATTTCGACCAGCACGTGCCAGGGCAGAGGCGTCGTCAGCGGCGCGCGCGTGCCGGATATGTGGGTCAGCACCAGCTCCAATGCGCTGGCCGGAATCAGCTCGAAACTCTCCACGCCATCGCCGATCGCCGATTCCAGATGGCGCAGCAGCCGCAGCGCGTCGCTTGCCGAACTCAACCCGACCCATGCGACCACGCGGCTGCCGACCGCGGGCGCGAGGCGCAGGCTGGCGGCAGTGACGATCCCCAGCGTGCCCTCAGCGCCGATCAGCAATTGCGCCAGATTGTAGCCGCGATTGTCCTTTTTCAGCGGCGTCAGCCCGTCGAACAGGCTGCCGTCGGGCAGCACCGCTTCGATCCCCTGCACCAGCCCGCGCATCGTGCCCCAGCGCAGCACCTGCGTGCCGCCGGCATTGGTGGAGACAAGCCCGCCGATCGTCGCCGAGCCCTTGGCGGCGAGTGACAGGGGAAAGCGCCGCCCGGCCGCCGCCGCCGCATCGTGCAGGTCGGACAGGATGACTCCAGCCTCGCAGACCGCCAGATTGGCTTCCCGGTCGAGTTCGCGGATCGCGCGCATGCGGCGCAGGCTAAGGATAATCGCGTCACCGCTCGCGTCTGGCGTCGCGCCGCCGACCATCGACGTGTTCCCGCCCTGCGGCACGATCGGCATGCGTGCTTCCGCGCCAAGCCGGACGATCTCGGTGACCTCTTCGCGCGTTGCCGGCGAAACCATCGCCGCAGCCGCGCCACGCCAGCGCCCGCGCCAATCCTCCAGCCAGGGCGCCATATCCCCCGGATCGCGCGTGAAGCCCTTGTGACCGAGCAGGTCGGCCAGCGCGTTCAGCATATCGGACGAAGGTGCGCTCATTCTCCCCCGCGCATAAGGCGGGAGCCGTCCGGCGGCAATTCTATGAGCAATTCCCCGCGCGCGCCTGGATCACCCGGTAGAGCGCACGCTCCCTCGCGGCCTTCTCCATCTCGGCGAGATAGAAACGCTCGGCCGCGTCATCGCCTTCGCCCAGCATCGTCGCGGAGCGATCGATCTGCGCCCGGCACGCGCCAAGCACCGCGCCGACCACCGATTCGGCGCTGTCCGGCACTCTGGCGAAACGGTAGCTCCAGCGGTGAATGCACTCGTCGCGCTGCACCGCTTGCTGGTAGGCGTTGGCGGCCTGATCGGTCCGCTGTGCGGGAACCGGGGCGCAAAGGCTCTCCCCGCCGCCCGCTTCGGCCATGCTGGTTCGGAGTTCGCCGCAGCCGGTGGCGAGCAGGGCCATCGCCGCGGCGATCACAAGGCGGGTTCGGCTGGAGGCACGGGGAGGCATGTCGCCAGCAGCCCCGCCTCGCGCCGCGAATCAAGCCCTTCGGCCTGGCCGTACCAGATTGGCGCAGGGCAGCGCGCGAAGCTTGTCAGTCGCGCCCGGTCGTGAGGGGTCCGCGCGGCAGCGGCGCTTCGGCAATTTCGCCGCGCGCCCGTGCCGCCATGATCGCCGCAATCTCGGCCCGCATCGCCGCGAGCCGCGTTGGCCAGTCTGGGTGAGTGCCGGCGAACAACCGTGAATCGCCCTGGCTTTGCCGGATCGCCAGCCGCACTGCCGCCTCCGGATCGTAGCCTGCCCGCGCCATCAAATGGACGGCGAGCCTGTCCGCCTCCAGCTCGGTCTGCCGGAACAGCCGCCCGCTGCGCCCGAATCGCGACAGCAGGCCCCGATCGACCCCGGCGGCGTTCAGCCGCGCGCGGTGCCGCAAGATATTGTGCGCCAGTTCGTGCGCCACGCTTGCCGCCAGTTCGTCATCGTCGTGCATGAATGCGATCATCGCGGACGTGAGCAGGACGTACCGGCCGTCCGCGCGGGCGGTGAGCCGGTCGGACGGCGACACATGAAAGCGGCTGGCGCAGCCCAGATCGGCGGCGACCCGAATCGTCATCGGCTGACCGCGACGCCTGATTTCGAAAGTGGCGACGCCGTCGGCGAAGGCGGCTTCGATCGCCGTGACGATCTGTTCGGTCGGCGCGTAACTCGCGGGCGAATGGGCCGACGGGCGCGGCAGCGGCGCGCCATCGGCGGCGATTATGTTGTCATCGAGCAACAGTCCGGCGCGCGCCGCACTTCCGGACGGGGCAAGGGCGAGCACCCCGGGACCATCGAAAAGGTCGAAGGCGGCCGCCACTGCCGCTCGCTCGCCAAGCTCATATTGCGAGAGGTCGTGCACGCTCAGGCCGGGCTGGTACTGACGCTGGTCGCACAGGGAGACATTGGCGATAGCGAGCCGCGTTCCCACCGCGACAAGGCGCCCGTCGAGGGTCCGGAGCTCGTCGAGCGGCCCCCTGGCGGCGGCGGGCGCGGCGCTTTGCGCCAGGGAAAGGGCGATGGCGAACGCCATCAGCTTGATTCGCGGACCGGCCAGCATCTTCGTCGTGTCGCACGTCGATTTGAGCATATTCAATGGAGCGAATCGGTTTTGCGCGGCGTTTGGCGGGTTGACTTCGGCATGGTGTCGGGGCAGAGCGCTTGGGCAACAGCGGCTTTCAGCAGGGCCGTGATCAGTTAAGTCGCTTAAAGGGGAGTTCCTTTAATGGGTATGAAGAAGATTGCGTTGGTGGCAGCCATTGGCCTGTCGATGGCCAGTGCTCCGGTCATGGCGCAGACCGCTCCGGTCAGCCGCAGCGCTCCCGTTCTCGCGGATGCGAATGCGCAGGACGAGGATTATGGGGGAACGTCGACCTACATCATCGCGTTCTTCGTGATCGTGGCGGTCGGTCTCGGCCTCTATTTCGCGCTGAACGATGATGACGAGGGCCGCACCAGCCCGTAAGGACTGACGGTCTCGCGAAATTGAAAAGAGGCGGCTTCGGCCGCCTCTTTTTTTGCACGCGGCTCAGACGACCGAGCCGCGCGCCAGCTTGGGGGAAACCTAGTCGCGCGCCTCGGCGAAAAATCTGACGTCCGCCATCATCGATTCGCGCACCGGCCCGGGTGCAAGCGCGCGGGCAATGCTCGCATATCGCCCGAATCGCTGGTCCGCGGCGAAATAGCGCCGACCGTCCCGTTCGCGGTCGCTCGGGGCTTCTTCCCAAGCCGAAGCCTGGTCGTCGAACGCCATGCAATAATCCAGCATCGTCATGGTCGGGCGCGCGGCGAGCTCCATCAGGCATTGCCGCGCATAAAGGTGCGCCCCCGACAGTCCCGACCGGGCGACGATGACGCGGAACTCGTCCGCCGCCGATTCGGCCAGCTGCGCATCGACCTCCCGGCGGTTCGGCGGCCTGGCCGCGGCGCCGGTCCGCGCAGAGGCGGACGCGGGCACGGCGGCCTGGGCCTGCTGCGCCGCCGAGGAGCCGAACTGGGTTCCAGCCAAGGCGAAGCCAATGACGGCGAGCGAGCAAGCGGCAATTCCGGCCGCCGCGCGCAGGGGGTCGAGCTTTCGATTCTTCGGCCGCTGGCGCCCCGATTTTGCCCCGACCATTGCCGCCGGGCGAACCGGCCGGCGCTGCCTGACCGGCTGCTTGGCCAGCGCAACCTTGCGCCTGCTCCGCTGCGGCCGGGCCGGCACAAGCGGTTCGAACAAAAGCCGGTCATGCTCGGCGCGGCGGTGCGTATCGCGCAGCTGCCAATAGGCTTGGCTGATCGCGGCCGCCTCGCCGTTGGCGCCAACATGACCGGAATCGGGGTGGCAGACCTTCATCCGGGC
>JBBSLM010000242.1:0-4148 GCA_038255245.1 Sphingomonadales bacterium | reverse complement strand
GCGCACGCCTGGCAGGAAGACCGCGACCGCCCGATCGCCTCGGCCCAGCTCAATCTGCTGGTGCTCCGTCAGGGCGCTTCATAGCCGAGCGCGCGCACGTCCAGCTGGCCCGCGCGCGGATCCTCGCGGAAATAGAGGCCGGCGCGGCGACGCGAATGACCGGGGACATAATCGATTGTGACGGTGCTGGCCGTGTCGCCGAGCGTCCCTTCGATCTCTACCGCCGACGCGGTCTCCCCGCTGCGATTGACCGCCTCCACCTCCACGACGAACAGGCCTTCCTTCTCGACGATGCGTTCGACGCGAACCTCGACAGCGGGCACGTCGTCCCGCTGGCCGAGCAAGGCCTCCTTGCCCAGCAAAACAAGCAGGGTCAGCGTCAGCAGCAGCCCGGTCACGGCCGCGATCCACTCGAGCATCGGGGTGCTGGCGCGCTGCTTGTTTTGGCTCACCGATATTCTCCTAGATCACGAGCCGTGCGATCGCCGCGCCGATCGCAGCCGGGAAGCCCAGCACCGTCGTCATTCCCGCAATCTGGCTGAGTTCGGCCCCGTCGGTACGCCCGAAGGTCCAAAGCACGTAAAGGCTCACGATCAAGGCGATCCCATAGCCCGCAAGCGTGTAGCCGAAAAAAGTCCGGAGCGGCCCGCTGCCCGCCGATGCCTCCTCCTGCCCGCCGAAGCCAACGCTGTAGACGAAGCTGTGGAGCAACAGGATCGACAGCAGGACCAGCCCGATCTCCTGCCATGGGCTCATCTGGTAGCTGATGAGGATCATCTCCTCGGTCGGCGCCATGTTGAAGGCGAGGAAGAGCGCGCCGGCCATCATCAGGAACAGCTGTCCGCCATAACCGGCGCGGCTCTCGACCTCCCCGGCGTCATCCTTGCCGTCCGAGCCGTCGTTGCCGAATTGCTTGTTCGCCAGCATCGCGCCGAAGCTGGCCGGGACGCTCTGGATCGCAATCTTCCCGGCAATCTCGTCCGGCATCATGCCTGGGCCTATCACTCCAAACAGGGTCAAGATGATCGCCGCCGCGATGACCCCCACCGCGCAGGCGGCCAGCGCGTCGAGCAGGTCGTCGAGCCACCGCGAGGTATGCTCGAAGCCGGCATAGCGGGAGAGGCCGACGAGCACGACGAAATTGAGCAGCAGGAACAGGAGCAGGCGGCCCGGCTCTAGATAGAAACCGAGGAACCACATCTCCATCGTCATCAGCAGCGGCAGCGCGAAGATGATCGCCCCGCCGAATGCGCGGGCTAGGCCGCGCGCGTAGGCACGGTTCGAGCCGTCGTCCGTCCTGTTGGCTGCCGCATTCATTACGGCGCGAGAACGGCGGACCGGCCGGGACGTTCCTTAGTAGCCGGTCAGCCGCGCCACCCGGTCAACATGGTAGTTCGCGTCGCCCCACAGCTCGTCGAGGGCGCGGTCGCGCTTCATGTAGAGGCCGATATCATGCTCGTCGGTCATGCCGATGCCGCCGTGCATCTGCACCCCTTCCTGTACGGCCAGCCGCGCCGCCTGCCCGGCCTTGGCCTTGGCGACGGACACCATCAATTCCGCCTCGTCGGAACCCTCGTCCAGCAATTGCTGCGCCTTCAGCGTCGCCGCGCGGGCGATCTCCAGCTCGCCATAAAGATGCGCGGCGCGGTGCTGCAGCGCCTGAAAGCTGCCGACCGGCACGCCGAACTGGGTGCGCTGCTTCAGATAGTCGACCGTCATGTCCATCGCGCCCGACGCGACCCCGATCATCTCCGCCGCCGCCCCGGCCCGGCCCGCGCCCAACAAGCGCGTCAGCACCGCCCAGCCCTGATCCACTTCGCCGACAACGGCGTCCGCATCGACCGCGACATTGTCGAAGCGCAGCCGCGCGGCCATCGCACTGTCCAGCGTGCGCTCCGAAGCGGCGCTCAGGCCACTCGCATCCTTCTCAACCGCGAACAACGTCAGCCCATCGGTCTCGCCCGACGCACCACCCGTGCGCGCCGCGACCAGGATCACGTCGGCCGAGCCGCCCTGCACCACGAAGCTCTTTTCGCCCGACAGCATGAAGCCATTGCCCGACCGTTCTGCGCGCATCGCGATCGCTTCCGGCCGGTGCTTGCGGCCTTCATCGACCGCCACCGCCGCGACCGTGTCGCCGCTCAAGATGCCCGGCAGCCAGCGCTCGCCCGCGGCGCCGCCCTTCACCCCTTCCACGAAGGCGATTGCACTCACCAGGAAAGGCGACGGCGTCAGATTGCGGCCGATCTCCTCCAGCACGATCCCCGCCTCGACATGGCCGAGCCCGAGTCCGCCCTCGGCTTCCGGCACGAGGATACCGGTGAAGCCCATCTCCGCGAATTGCTTCCACAGACCGTGGCCAAAGCCGTCCTTGCAGCCCTTGTCGCGCCAGTGCCGCAGCTGCGCCCTGATCGCGCCTTGCTCGGCCATGAAGTCCCGCGCCGTTTCGCGCAGCATCGCCTGATCGTCTGTAAGGTAGAGCGGCATCGGATCAGGCTCCCGGCAGCGCGAGGATGCGCTTGGCAACGATGTTCAGCTGCACCTCGCTCGTGCCGCCCTCGATCGAATTGGCCTTGGTGCGCAGCCACTCGCGGGCATATTTGCCGCCCGCCGAAGCCTCGCTTTCCCATTCCAGCGCGGCCGATCCGCCGGCGGCCATGACCAGTTCGTGGCGCCGCTTGTTCAGCTCCGTCCCGGCATATTTCATCATGCTGGGCTGCGCGGGATGGGCGCGGCCGGCCTTCAATTCGTCGATGAAGCGCTCGCTCATCGCCTTGAACGCCAACGCGTCCACGTCGAAACGGGCAACATCGGCGCGCAGCAAGGGATCGTCCGCCAGCGCCGCCTTCACCTTGTCGCCGAGCGTCACCCTGCCCTGCCCGAGCCCCATGCCGCTGATCATCTCGCGTTCGTGGCCGAGCAGATATTTGGCGACGTCCCAACCCTTGTTGAGCTCGCCGACCAGCTGATCCTTCGGGACCTGCACATCGTCGAAGAAGGTCTCGCAGAAGGGTGAATTGCCGGAGATCAGCAGGATCGGCTTGGTCGAAACGCCGGGCGAGGCCATGTCGAACAGCAGGAAGCTGATGCCGTTATGCTTGGACTCCTTCGACGTCCGCACCAGGCAGAAAATCCAGTCGGCCTTGTCGGCGTAGGAGGTCCAGACCTTCTGGCCGTTGACCAGGAAATGGTCGCCGCGATCCTCGGCGGAAGTCTGCAGCCCGGCGAGGTCCGAGCCCGCGCCCGGCTCGGAATAGCCCTGGCACCAGCGGATTTCGCCGCGCGCGATCTCGGTCAGGAAGCGCTTCTTCTGCGCCTCATTGCCATATTTCAGCAGCGCCGGACCGAGCATCGAAATGCCGAAGCTCATCAGCGGATTGCGCGCGCCGATCCGCGCCATTTCCTGCTTCACCACCTTGGTTTCGGCCGGCGAAAGCCCGCCGCCGCCATATTCGGCCGGCCAGTCCGGCACCGTCCAGCCGCGTGTCGCCATCCGCTCCAGCCACAGCTTCTGCGCCTCGCTCTTATATTCGGGCTTGCGCCCGCCCCAACAGGCGTCGCTCTCGTCGCGCATCGGCTGACGCATTTCGGCCGGGCAATTCGCCTCGAGCCAGGCACGCGTCTCGGCGCGGAAGCTTTCCAGATCCGTCATTCGCGGCTCTCCCTTACGTAAACGTCAAGTGCCGCGCGAGGCTCGGGGAGTCAATCCGCAAGCACCTCCCCGCTACCCGCCGAAGGCCGGGGCCCAGTCCCTTAAGCGCAAACCCACGCGGCAGCGTGAAATCGACGCTCCGCGTCGATGCCTGGACCCCGGCCTGCGCCGGGGAGCGGCTGGCTCAGGTGCACATCGAAAGAAAGGCGATCTCCAGCACCGTCCCCGCTTCCGCCGGTCCCGCCACCGCTTCGGCCGGCGTATATTGCCGGAAGGATATTTCAGCCCCCGCCGCGTCCGTCTGCCGCAAGGCCAAGGGCTGGATCGTCCGCGCCTGGCAGTCGATCTTCAGCCGGTACATATTGTTCGTGGTCGCGCCGCTGTCCGGATCGGTCATGCGGAACCAGGCGATGCGAGTCGTTCCTTCCTGCTCGATGCTGCGCGCGTCGATGCCGATCGCCTGGCCCGATTCGGCCGAGCCCAGATTCAGCCAGGT
>JBBSLM010000241.1:0-4151 GCA_038255245.1 Sphingomonadales bacterium | reverse complement strand
TGAGCCAATAGCCGTGCCAGCCCGGCTGCGGCGTGAAAGAGAACGCCACCCCGACGCTTTGGCCGGGCGCAGGCGCCGACGTCTCCGCCACCAGCGCCGAAGCGATATTGTTGGGCCCGCCCTGCAACGGCTGCGCGGCCGAAGGCGCGGCCCACAGCAGGATCAGCAGGGAAAGCAGAAAGCGCGGCACGCCGGCTCTATAGCAGCCGATCCGCGCGCGCGAAGGCGCTACCGCTGCCGCCGCTCCGTCGCCGCGATCTGGTCGCCCAGCCGATTGCCCTCCAGCCGCACCGGCGCGCCGCTCCAGTCGGCGAGGAACACGGTGCGCCGCTGCAGCCCGGGCACCAGCGACGCCTGATTGTTCACGACATTCAGCCGGCTCGGCCCATTCTCGTCGCCTTCGCCCGCCAGCGCGATGAAGGCGCTGTAATTCTCCTTGTCGCGGCCCTGCACGAAGCTGTTGCCGCTGATCGTGCCGTTCGCGCCCCAGGGCAGGTCGATCATATAATTGGTCGCGGTCCCGGCGCTGTCGTCGAAGCTCGAATCGCTCACTTCGACCTGCGGCGAACGGACCTTCACATAATGGCCGCCGCGCCCGCGCTCGAAGCGCGAATTGCTCACCGACACCGGCCCCGCGCCGTTGATGTAGATGGAATGGGCGCAATCATATTCCTCGTCGCAGCGGCCGAGCCCGGAAAAGGTCGAACGTTCGATCCGGATCGCGCCGCGTTGGTCGTTCGAGCCCAAAATGCCGCTTTCCGAATTGCGGAACAGGCTTTCGCGCACCGTGAGCGCGCCCTGCTCCAGCCTTATGCCCGCGCCGTTGCGGTCCGGCACCTGCATGTTCTGGAACACCAGCCCCTCGATCGTCGCCGCCCGCCCGCGCAGTACGAACGCCGCCTTCCCCTCGCACGTCACCGTGTCGAAAATCACCCCGCCCGCCTGCTCGGCGACATAGGCGATCTCGCCGCCATCCTGGGTGATGCATTCCTCGTAGCGGCCGGGCGCGATGCGGATCGTGCCGCGCCCGTCGCCGATCGCCCGCACCGCTTCCTGCAAGGTGAAAAACACCTGCCCGCCCTCGACCGCGAAGCGCGGCTCCGCCGCCGGGCCGATCGATTGCGCCGCGGCCGGACCGGCGGCGAGCAGGGCGATGAGGAGAAAGCGCTTGGTCATGCGCGCCGCGTGACATGGGCTTAGGGAGAGAGTCGAGGCGGGAAGGGGGTTAACATCGTGCCCGGCCCGCGATGGGACAGGCGCGCCCTCAATCGTCACCCCGGCGCAGGCGGGGTCCAGTCCGCAAAGAAGAAGAGTCTGGATCCCGGCCTTCGCCGGGATGACGGCAGCTAATCCAGATTCGGCCGCAGCCACCTGGTCGCCTGCTCCAGGCTGACGCCGCGCCGCGCCGCATAGTCTTCCAGCTGATCCTCGCCCACCCGCGCGACGCCGAAATAGGCGGCTTCCGGGTGGCCGAAATAGAAGCCGCTGACCGCCGAAGTGGGCAGCATCGCGAAGCTTTCGGTCAGCGAAATGCCGGTCGCCTTGTGCGCCCCCAGCATGTCGAACAGGATCGGCTTGAGGCTATGCTCGGGGCAGGCCGGATAGCCGGGCGCCGGGCGGATGCCGCGATATTGTTCCTTGATCAAAGCCTCGTTGGTCAGCTGCTCGCCGCCCGCGTAGCCCCACAAGGTGGTGCGCACGTGGCTGTGCAGCCGCTCGGCAAAGGCCTCGGCGAAGCGGTCGGCCAGCGCCTTCAGCAGGATGTCGGAATAATCGTCGATCCCGGCCTTGAAGCGGGCCAGATGCGGCTCGATGCCGTGGATCGAGACCGCGAAGCCGCCGATCCAGTCGCCGCGGGGATCGATGAAATCGGCCAGGCACATGTTCGGCCGGCCCTCCCGCTTGGCGATCTGCTGGCGCAGGAACGGCAGGCGGACGAGATCGTCATTCTCGACGAGGCCGAGCAGCTCCAGCCCGCCCAGTTCGTCCGGCGTCCATACGCCCTCGGCATCGACGAACACGTCGTCGCCATGGCGCACGCACGGCCACAGGCCGACGACGCCGCGCGCGGTCAGCCATTTCTCGTCGATGATCCGGCCGAGCATCTTCTGCGCGTCGGCGAACAAGGAACGCGCGCTTTCGCCCACCACCTTGTCGTCGAGGATGGCGGGATAATTGCCGGCCAGCTCCCAGGCGCGGAAGAAGGGCGTCCAGTCGATCAGCGCGGCCAGATCGGCCAAATCCCAGCTCGGGAAGATATGAACCCCTGGGCTGACCGGCTTGCCAGGCTTCAGCGTCATGTCCGCCGGGAAGGCATTGGCCCGCGCCTTGGCGATCGGCAGCAATGCGCTCTGGCCCTTGTTCGCCCGCGCGACCCGCACCGCTTCATATTCGTCGGCGATCCTGGCGACATAATCGTCGCGGATCGTCTCGCTGACCAGGGTGGTCGCCACCCCGACCGCGCGGCTGGCGTCCAGCACGTGCACGATCGGCCCGTCATAAGCGGGCGAGATGCGCAAGGCGGTGTGCACTTTCGACGTGGTCGCCCCGCCGATCAGCAAAGGCATGGTCATGCCCGCCCGCTTCATCTCCTCCGCGACCGTCACCATCTCGTCCAGCGACGGCGTGATCAGGCCGGACAGCCCGATCATGTCGGCGTCATTCTCGTTCGCCGCTTCCAGGATTTTCGACCAGGGCACCATCACGCCCAAATCCACCACTTCGAAGCCGTTACATTGCAGCACCACGCCGACGATATTCTTGCCGATATCGTGCACGTCGCCCTTCACGGTCGCCATGATGATCTTGCCCTTGCCCTTGGCGCCGGGTTCCTTCGCGGCCTCGATGTACGGGAGCAGATGCGCCACCGCTTTCTTCATCACGCGGGCGGACTTCACCACCTGCGGTAGGAACATCTTGCCGCTGCCGAACAGGTCGCCGACGACGTTCATGCCGTCCATCAACGGGCCTTCGATCACCTCGATCGGGCGGGCGAAGGCCAGCCGGCATTCCTCCGTATCCTCGACCACATGCGCGTCGATGCCTTTGACCAGCGCATATTCCAGCCGCTTGGCGACCGGGAAGCCGCGCCACTCCGCCGCCGCTTTCTCGGCCACCGCGTCGGTGCCGCGATATTTCTCGGCCAGCGCCACCAGCCGCTCGCCCGCTTCCGGATCGCGGTTGAGGATCACGTCCTCGCACGCCGTGCGCAGCGCCGGGTCGATCGCATCGTAAATATCCAGCTGCCCGGCATTGACGATCGCCATGTCGAGCCCGGCGGGAATGGCGTGATAGAGGAAGACCGAGTGCATCGCCCGGCGCACCGGCTCGTTGCCGCGGAAGCTGAAGCTGAGGTTGCTGAGCCCGCCCGAAAAATGGACGTGCGGGCAGCGAATCCTGATCTCCTTCACCGCCTCGATGAAATCGACCGCATAATTATCATGCTCCTCGATGCCCGTCGCGACCGCGAAGACGTTGGCGTCGAAAATGATGTCCTCGGGGGGAAAGCCGATCCCGACGAGCAATTTGTAGGCCCGCTCGCAAATCTCGACCTTGCGCTCCTTGGTGTCGGCCTGGCCGACCTCGTCGAACGCCATGACCACGGCCGCCGCGCCGTAATTCATGCATTTGCGCGCCTGGTCGAGGAACTGCGCCTCGCCTTCCTTCATGCTGATCGAATTGACGATCGGCTTGCCGCTAACGCATTTCAGCCCGGCTTCGATCACTTCCCATTTGGACGAGTCGATCATCACCGGCACGCGGGCGATATCCGGCTCGGCGGCGATCAGCTTCAGGAAAATGGTCATCGCCTGCACGCCGTCGAGCAGGCCTTCGTCCATGTTCACGTCGACGATTTGCGCGCCATTCTCCACCTGGCTGCGCGCGACCTCGACGGCACGCGCGTAATCGCCCGCCATGATCAGCTTCTTGAACGCCGCCGATCCGGTGACGTTCGTCCGCTCGCCGACATTGACGAAGGAGGTGGAGGTTGGTGCAGAGGCCACAATATGTCCGTTCGTTTCGAGCGAAGTCGAGAAACCTGGTGGTACGCCCGGTCCCGTTTCTCGACTTCGCTCGAAACAAACGGGGTTGGGTAGTCGCGCTCCGCTAGGCCGCCATCGTGAACGGCTCGAGTCCGGCCAGCCGCGTGC
>JBBSLM010000240.1:0-4152 GCA_038255245.1 Sphingomonadales bacterium | reverse complement strand
GCCATAGGTTATGAAGGTCGGATCGACCGCGACCGAGCCGCGCGGCGTGACGGGTACGCCCAATGAGCCGATCGGGCCCGGCCCGGTTAGCTCCCGGAAGAAGACATAGCTGGGGTTCTCGCGCATCAAGGCGCGGCCGCCGTCGGGCTGGCGGCGCATCCATTGCTGGATGGTCTGCAGGGTGATCGGCGGCTGCAGTTGCCCACGCTCGCGCAGGATCCGGCCGATCGGCACGTAGCCGCGGCCATTCTGTTCGGCATAGCCCAGCCGCAGCACGCCGCCCTCGCGCAGGTTCATCCGGCCCGAGCCCTGGATTTCCATGAAGAACAGGTCGATCGCGTCCGAGGCCCAGGCGATTTCGAGGCCCCTGCCCGCCAGCGCGCCGTCCATGATCTGGCCGCGGGTGAGATAGGGCTTCGTCATGCCCGGCGGGCGGCCATAGACCGGCACTTCGCAGCCCGGCTGTCGGGTGCGGCAACCGTTGATGGTCGCTTCATAATAGCCGGTGGCGAAGGCCGCGCCGTCGCCGATTTCGACGCTTTCGAAATGGGTGGTGAAGAAGCGGATCGCGTCGCGTTCGGGCCAGCCGGGAGCGGCAGCGCAGGCCTGGGCCCAGTCGCTCGGCCGGGTCAGGCCGGAGCGGTCATTGCGGCGAATGGTGCCGGCACAGCTGACCCGGAAGGTCTCCAGCCCGCGCGCCGCCGCTTCGGGCGACAGGTTCAGATTGGCGATCGTGGGCCCCGGACGCAGGCCAACGTCGGCGGCGCGGGCCGAACCGCGGGCGGCGACCGACGGCAGCAAGGCGCGCTCGGACGACGGGCGCGACGGGGCGGACGGGCGGGTGATCGGCGGCGGGATCAGCGGCCGAACGACCACCGGCTGCGGACGCGGCGCGACGACGGGCGGCTGGGATGGCGGAATGACGCGGGAGGCGCAGCCGGCGAGGACCAGGCCGGCCGCGAGGGGGAGGAAGCGAAGCATGAGGCGGCACTAACGGAAGGCGCCGCCGCGTGTCACCTTATTCGTCGCAATTTGAGGGAAAAAGACCCGGTGTCGGGTCAAGTCCAACGTGAGGTTAACCTCGCGAGCCTCAGTCCTCGATGTCGTCGGTTTCGACCAGCACCCAATTGGGGTCGTTGCTCGAAAGGTCGCGGCGGAAGGTCCACAGATTGTGGGCCGGGACGGCGTCGGTCATCGAGCCCGCCATCACATTGCCTTCGGCGTCGCGGGTGATCGCGGCGATGAAGGCGTCGAAGCGAACCTCGATCGTCGCGACCTTGCGGACGACGTCGGCATTCTCGATCGCGGCGCGTTCGATCGCGATCAGGCGATTGTCGAGTTTGTGGCCCGCCGCCTCGCGCTCGGCGATCGACTCGGCAAACGCGGCCCGCACATCCTCGCCGACATAAGGCGTCAACGCTTCAAGATCGCCGCGCCACAAGGCCTCCAGGATCATCCGGTAGGCGCCCTGCGCGCCATCGAGGAAACGGTTGGTGTCGAAGCTCGGGTCAGCGGCGATGAGCGAGCGAAGCGCGGCGGCCGAGCCCTTGTCGAGCGTCACGGTGACGGAATCGGGAATGGCGGCGGGCTCATTCGCCTTAACGTTCGGCTCCGGCGCCGCATTCGGCTCCGGCCGGGCGATGGGCTGCTGCTGCTCGTGACCCGTGCGCTGCCCAAGCACCGAATAAAGGCGCAGCCCCACGAACAGGGCGACCATGGCAAGCAACACGATTTCGACGGTCAAAAGACACACTCCCGGCAGGCGAAACACCTACATAGGCTTCTCGCGCCCCGGTTTCAAACGATTGCGCGGCCACGGGAGCGGGCGGCCGACCGATTGCGTCCCGCCAGCGCTCCTGCTAGTCGCGCGCATCGCGTCGCCGCGGCGCTTTGCCTGGCGCGCTTCATCCCACGAAATATCTGAAAAGGTTCTGAACAGATGGCCGACGAACAGGGCGATAACGCGCTTGCCGATCTCCCGCCGCTGGATGCCAATGCCACTGGCAACGCGCCGCAGGTCGGCGTGATCGCCCAATATGTGAAGGATTTGTCGTTCGAAAATCCGGGCGCCCCGGGCGTGTACCAATGGCAGGGCCAGCCGCAGATGGACGTGCAGGTGAATATCGGCGCCGCCAGCGTCGGCGAGAATCTGCATGAGGTGCAGCTGAAGATCGACGTCACCGCCAAGGCCCAGGAGGGCACCGCCTTCCGCGTCGAACTGCTCTATGCCGGCCTGTTCACGATGGCGAATATCCCGGATGAGCAATTGCAACCCTTCCTGCTCGCCGAAGCCCCGCGGCTGCTGTTTCCGTTCGCCCGCCAGATCGTCTCGGACACGGTGCTGCACGGCGGCTTCCCGCCCTTCCTGCTCGATCCGATCGATTTCGGCGGCCTCTACATGCAGCGCGCCGCGCAGGTGCAGGCCGGCGCCACCGGTGGCCAGGCCGGCGAGACCGGGCTGGCTTGATCTTCCGCCCCGTCATTGCGAGCAGAGCGAAGCAATCCATTAGCCCGACGTATGTGGATTGCTTCGTCGCTGCGCTCCTCGCAATGACGGAAATATGAGTAGAGCGGCATGAACCTCGTCAAAGCCATCGGCACCATTGGTGGCTTGACCATGGTCAGCCGCGTGCTCGGCTTCGCGCGCGACATGATCGGCAGCCGCGTGCTGGGCGCCAGCCACGCCAATGACGCGTTCAATGTCGCCTTCACTTTGCCCAACATCTTCCGCCGCCTGTTCGGCGAGGGCGCGTTTGCGTCCGGCTTCGTGCCATTGTTCAGCCGCCGGCTGGCCTCGGGCGGGACCGAGGATGCGCAGAAATTTTCCAACGACATATTGTCGGTGTTCATGCCGACCCTGTTGCTGGTCACCGCCATCTTCATGGTCGCGATGCCGGGTTTCCTGTGGCTGATCGTCTCCGATTATGCCGAAACGCCGGGCAAGTTCGAGCTGGCGGTCGAATTGACCCGCTGGACCTTCCCCTACCTCATTTTCATCAGCCTGGTGGCGTTGCTGTCGGGCGTACTGAACTCGCTCACCCGTTTCGCGATCGCGGCCTTCGCCCCCGCTTTGCTCAACATCGCGCTGATCGTCGGGCTCTTGCTGTCGCCGGGCGGGGATAGCCCGGAGGAGCTGGCGACCACGGTGCGGTTCATGGCGATGGCGGTGCTGGCCGGCGGCGTCGCCCAATTCGCCTTGTGCTGGTGGGCGGTGCGCAAGGCCGGGATCAAGCTGCATTTCGGCCGGCCGCGGATGACTCCGGCGGTGAAGGAATTGCTGATCCTGATCCTGCCGGCGACGGTCGCGGCGGGCGTCTACCAGATCAGCCAGCTCTTCTACACCTTCTTCGCCTCCGGGCTGGGCGAAGGCGCGCTGACCAATCTGGGCTATGCCGACCGCCTGAACCAGCTGCCGCTGTCGATCATCGGCACCGCATTGGGCACCGCGATCCTGCCGTCGATCAGCCGGGCGATCGAGAAAAAGAATGAGGCCGGCGCGGCGGACATTCAGGCGCGCGCCTTCGACCTTGCCATGTTGCTGACCCTGCCCGCGACGCTGGCCCTGTCGGTCACCGCGATCCCGATCATCGGCGCGCTCTTCCAGGGCGGCAATTACACCGCCGAGAACGCCAACATCACCGGCAATATCCTCTCGATCCTCGTGCTCGGCCTTCCGGCTTATGTGCTGGTCAAGGTGCTGACCCCCGGCTTCTACGCCCGCAAGGACGTGAAGACGCCGGTCCGGATCGCGATGACGATCCTGGCCGGCAGCGTCGTCGCGAATTTCGTCCTGATCCCGTGGATCGGCATTTACAGCCTGGCCACCGTCACTTCGGTCGGGGCGTGGCTGAACTTCCTCCTGCTGTTCGTGATCCTCGCCATGCGCGGGCATTTCCGCATGCCGAAATGGCTGATCTCGCGGGTGGCGCGGCAACTGATCGCGGCGGCGGTGATGGGCGTCGCCCTGTTCTTCCTGCAGCGCTATCTCGGCGATATCTTCACCGGCTCCGCGGGCCGCCGGATCATCGGCCTCGGCCTGATCGTCGGCACCGGCGGCCTGCTCTATTTCGGCATCGCCTGGGTGATCGGCGGCATCGACAAGAATGATTTCAGGACGCTGTTCCGCCGGGCCAAGCCGGAAGAAGCGCCGCT
>JBBSLM010000239.1:0-4155 GCA_038255245.1 Sphingomonadales bacterium | reverse complement strand
CGCGGCCATATTGCTGCTGCAACTCGGCGCGGATCAGGGCGCGCAGGCGGCTCAATTGGCCGCCGGACAATTCGTCGTCCGGCCGGGCGTAGCTCCAGAAGCCGATCGGCGGCAGCGGGCGTTTGGGCATGGCGTCCCCCCCTCGCCGCTTTGTCCCTTAATCTGGAGCAAGTGGCAAGGCAGGCGCGAGCGCGTGTCCCGCCCCCTATTGCATCTCGTGCCGGCGCAGGGCGTGGCGGAGTTGGTCGTAGCTTAGTTTGAGTTCCTTGGCGGCGGCGCGCTGGTTCCAGCGGCATTTCTCCAGGGCGGCGGCGAGGATGGCTTTCTCGTACTCGGCGATGGCGAGGCGGAAGTCGGCGCAGCCGGTGGGGTCGTATTGGGTGATGGCGGGCTGGACGATCTGGTCTGCGGCTTCTCCTTCAGGCCCACCCCGCGCCTCCGGCGCTGCCCCTCCCGCGAGCGGGAGGGGAGTTAGGGCTTGCGTCTGGGGGGCCCAGGGGGAGGCGAAGGGGTCGAACTGGAGGTCGTCGATCGGGGCGTCGGCGACGGCCCAGCGGTAGACGGCGCGCTCGATCACGTTGCGCAGCTCGCGGACGTTGCCGGGCCATTCATAGGCGACGAGCTGTTCCTGCGCGGGACGGCTGAAGCCCGGCCATTTGTCCCACTCAAGCTCGAGCGCCATGCGGCGGCCGAAATGATCGGCGAGGATCGCGATGTCGCTTTCCCGGTGGCGGAGCGGCGGCAGAGTGACGACCTCGAAGGAGAGGCGATCGAGCAGATCGGCGCGGAAGCGGTGCTGCTCGACCAGAGCGGGCAGATGCTCGTTGGTGGCGGCGACGATGCGGACGTCGACGCGGACCGGCTTGGAAGCGCCGATGCGGGTGACCTCGCCATATTCGATCGCGCGCAGCAGCCGGTCCTGGGCGGGCTTGGAGAGGGTGGCGAGCTCGTCCAGAAAGAGCGTGCCGCCATCGGCCTCCTCGAACCGGCCGGCGCGGGCCTTGGTGGCGCCGGTGAAGGCGCCGGCCTCGTGGCCGAACAATTCCGCTTCGATCAGGGTTTCCGGCAAAGCGGCGCAGTTCAGCACGATCAGCGGCCCGTCCCAGCGGTTGGACAAATGGTGCAGCCGCTCGGCGATCAGCTCCTTGCCGGTGCCGCGCTCGCCGATCACCAGCACCGGCCGGTCGAGCGGCGCGGCGCGGCTCGCGCGCTCCACCGCATCCAGAAAGGACGAGGCCTGGCCGACCAGCTGGGTTGTCCGCTCCATTCCCGCGACTTGGCGCAGAATCCCGAGAGTTGGCAAGATTTTTTAGATCGTGACGCGCACGAAACCGACAGATTCCGCAGTTTTCCGCCATTCCCCACTGCTGGCACGCCGGTTGCAAAGTTCCAGGCAAGCCCCGGTGGTCGGGGCGGTGAAAGAAGGAGTTCGAACATCATGTCCGGTTTCGCGCGCTTGCTTGCCACGATCGGGATGATCCTGGTCGTTGCGGCGCCGACTTTGGTCTATGCTGGCAGCGCACCGATCGCGGTCGAGGGCAATCATGCCTGAGGCGCGCGGCGCCAAGCTCAGCATTGCGGCGGCGCTGATGCCGTTCGATGCTGGCGCGGATGACGCGAAGGCGGCGGCCTTGGGCCGCGGTCAACGCGCGGATGCCGGACGTGCCGCTGGAATGTTCGATATTTTGAAGGAACCGATGTTCATGAGCATTTTTTCGCGGACCCGCGACATCATCGCCGCCAACGTCACCGACCTGCTCGACAAGGCGGAAGACCCGGCGAAGATGATCCGGATGATCATCATGGAGATGGAAGAGACTTTGGTTGAGGTTCGCGCCTCGGCCGCGCGGACCATCGCCGACCAGAAGGAAATGCGCCGCCACATCACCAAGCTGGAGCGGATGCAGGAAAGCTGGATCGAGAAGGCCGAGCTGGCGCTGTCGAAGGACCGCGAGGATCTGGCCAAGGCGGCGCTGCACGAAAAGCAGAAGGCGGCCGACATGGCGGTCGAGCTGCAGGCCGAGATCGACGTGCTGGACGATGCGCTGAAGGCGTCGGAGGCCGACATCGCCAAGCTGCAGAGCAAATTGCGCGAGGCCCGCACCCGGCAGAGCGCGATCATGACGCGGATGGAAAATGCCCACAATCGCGTGCGGATGCGCGAGATGTATGCGGGGCCCAAGACGCAGGAAGCATTCAGCCGCTTCGACGTGCTGGAGCGGCATGCCGATCTGGCCGAGGGCGAAGCCGACGCGCTGGCGCTGGGCGCCGGGCCCAAGAGCCTGGACGAGGAAATCGCCGAGCTGCGCAGCGCCGACAAGGTCGACGCCGAGCTGGAGGCGCTGAAGGCGTCGCTGGCCAAAAGGTCCAACCAGACCGGGCCTAACGAAGCGAAGGGGAGCTAAGGATCATGGACGGCGAATGGATTCCCATCATTATCATCCCGATCCTGTTCATCGCGTTCCCGTGGCTGATCCTGCATTACGTCACCAAGTGGAAGACGAAGACGTCGCTCACCACCGAGGACGAGACGATGCTGGACGATCTTTATGATCTCGCCCGCCGGCTCGACGACCGGATGGGGACGCTCGAGCGCATCCTGCACGACGAGAACCCGAACTGGAATCCGCTGGCGGGCAGCGATCGCCGCCCGGCGCTGAG
This sequence comes from Sphingomonadales bacterium, assembly GCA_038255245.1. Lineage (GTDB taxonomy): Bacteria > Pseudomonadota > Alphaproteobacteria > Sphingomonadales > Sphingomonadaceae > Allosphingosinicella. The sequence continues at coordinate 1,494 of JBBSLM010000239.1, read as the reverse complement.
CGAGGAACGGTCGGAGCTGGACGAGATCGAAAGCGAGCTGAAGGCGCTGCGCGGCCGGAAGACCAATCTCACCAAAAGGGAGCGTGCATGATGGGCGGCCCCAACACCCGCTTCTACCTCGACGCGCGCAATGCCAAGATCAAAGGCGTCTGCGCGGGCCTGGCCGAATATTTCGGGATGGAGGTCCTGTGGGTGCGGCTGATCGCACTCGCCAGCATCACCGTGCTCGGGCCGTTCTCGGTCATCGCTTATTATGTCGCCGCCGGTTCGGCCGGGGTGCGGCCCGAGGATGTCACGCGGCGGCTGGAGCGGCAGGACGTCCAGGAAAGGGAATTCTGGAAGAAGGTGCGGCGCAACCCGCACGCCTCGGCCCGGGCGATCCGCAGCCGCTTCCGCGACCTCGACCGCCGGCTCGCCGCGGCCGAGACCTATCTGACCAGCCCCGACAAGCGCCTGGCGCGCGAAATCGACCAGCTGCGCTGACGCAAAGGAATTAGAAGATGGATTGGGGAGGTCCCGCTTTCGTCGTCGCTTTGGTGCTGATCAGCACCGCCGGCTGGCTGATCAACAATTGGATCCGCGCCCGGCACGGCTATCCGGTCGAGAATGAATGGTCGGGCGTGACGCACAAGGGCTCGCCCGACGAGCAGCGCCAGATCGCCTTGCTGAGCGGCGAAAACGAGAAATTGCACGGCCAGGTGGTGCGGCTGGAGGAACGGCTCGCGGTGCTGGAGCGGATCGCCACCGATCCGGCCGAACGGACCGCCCGCGAAATCGAACGACTGCGCTAGGAGACAAAGAAAATGGACAAGACGCTGGCGATTGTCATTCTCATGATCGTGGCGATCAGCGCCGCGGTGCTGCTGAACCTGCTTTCAGCTCGGACCCGGGCACGGGCGCGGATCGCGGAGCTGAGCATCCAGGCGGGTGAAGAGGCCGCGAACACCACCAAATTGCTGGCCGAGAATGAGCAATTGCGCGGGCAGATCGCCAAGCAGGAGGATCGGCTGCGCGTGCTCGAACGGATCGCGACCGACCCGGCGCAGCGCATCGCGCGCGAGATCGACGAACTTCAACCCAATTGAGCGGATAACAGACATGGACCCGACCAAAGTCGACTTCTTCGCCACCGTGCTGCCCTGGATCGCCCTGCTTGCGGTGCTCGGCATCGGCGGCTGGGTGATCACCACCTGGCTGCGGATCAAGAATGGCTATCCGCTGGAAAGCAGCTGGGGGAATGCCGTCTATCCGCAAAAGAATGACGAGCTGATCGAGCGGGTGAAATTGGTCAGCCAGGAAAATGCGCAGCTGCGTGCCGAGCTGGGCTCGGTCAAGGACCGGCTCGCCAATGTCGAGCGGATCGTCACCGACGACAGCCATCGCCTCGGTCAGGAGATCGAAGCGCTGCGGCTGATCAAGAATTAAGGGAGGGAATCGTGGAAGCCAAATATATCTTCGTCCTGCTCTTCTTCGTGATCGTCGTCGGCATTCCGG
>JBBSLM010000238.1:0-4168 GCA_038255245.1 Sphingomonadales bacterium | reverse complement strand
GCGAAATCCGGGCTCAACGACGCGGTCGAAAAGCTGGAAGGGATCGCCAAAATCTCGATGATCCGCTTCGGCGCCGGCGACGTCGTCCGCCACCCGCTCGTCGGCAAGATCGTCGAGGCCTATGAAGGGCCGGGCGGTTGAGCCCAACTGACCTTGATCCTCCCCTGCTTTTGCAGGGGAGGGGGACCATGCGAAGCATGGTGGAGGGGCCGCTCGCGCGCTTGCGCGAGCGGAATAGAACGCTCGCTTTGCTCGCGCCCCTCCACCGACTTCAGCGGTCCCCCTCCCCTCGAAATCGAGGGGAGGATTTCCGGTGATCCTGGTTGAGGCCGACGTTTCCGAAGATTGGGACAGTAAAACCAACTGGCCCGCACTGATCGAGGACGCGGCCGGTGCCGCGATCGGCCACAGCCGTCACGCCGCATTGGCGGACGCGGATGCCGAGATCAGCGTCAAGCTGACTAGCGACGCGCAAGTTCATGCCCTCAACCGCGACTGGCGCGGGAAGGACAGGCCGACCAACGTCCTCTCCTTCCCGATGATCGAGCCCGCTTTCTTCTCGGTCGCGGCGCAGGCCGGCGAGCCTGAATTGCTGCTCGGCGACATCGTCCTCGCTCACGGCGTCTGCACGCGCGAGGCAGCGGAGCGCGGCATCGCCGTGACCGATCACGCCGCGCATCTGGTCGTCCACGGCACGCTCCATTTGCTCGGCTACGACCACGAGACCGGCGAGGCCGACGCCGAGGAGATGGAGGCGGTCGAGCGCCGCGCGCTCGCTTCTCTCGGTATTGCCGATCCTTATTCCCTTCCCCATGATCAGGACTGACATGACCGACCAAGACGAGCCCGACATACGCAGCGCCGGCCGCGAGGCCGGCCAGCCTGCGCGCCGCACCTTCTGGGGCGGCCTGCGTGCCGCCGTGTTTGGCGAGGAAGAGGAAGCGACGCTCCGCGACCAGATCGAGGAAGCGATCGACGAATCGGAGGACGAAGCGCCCAAGGTCGGCGACTTGACCCAGGTGGAGCGCCAGATGCTCCGCAACATGCTCCATTTCGGTGAAAAATGCGCTGACGACGCGGCGGTGCCGCGCAGCGACATCATCGCGGTCGATTGCACGATCGGCTTCGACGAACTGATCGCCGCCTTCGCCGACGCCGGCCACAGCCGTCTGCCGGTCTATCAGGGCAGCCTCGACCGGATTGTCGGCATGATCCACCTGAAAGATGTGTTCGCCCAGATGGTTTCGGGCGAGGACGCGCCTGCGGACATCGCCGAGATCATGCGCGAGCCGCTCTACGTGCCGGAATCGATGGGCATGCCGGATCTGCTCGCCCAGATGCGCGCCGCCCGCGTCCATCTCGCCATCGTCGTCGACGAATTTGGCGGCACCGAGGGGCTGGTGACGATCGAGGATGTGGTCGAGGAAATTGTCGGCGAGATTGAGGACGAGCATGACGAGGAGCCGGAAGGCGCGTTGACCTTGCTGGACGACGGCGTGTGGGACGCGGACGCCCGCGCCGAACTGGAGGAGGTCGCGCTGACCGTCGATCCGCGGCTCGGCGAGGTCGAGGAAGACGTGGAGACTTTGGGCGGCCTGGCTTTCGTGCTGGCCGGCCGCGTGCCGCAGCCGGGCGAAATGCTGGAACATCCGAGCGGCTGGCGGCTGGAAATCACCGACAGCGACACCCGCCGCGTCGCGCGCCTGCGCCTGCTACCGCCGGACCGGCAAGTGGAAGCATTGGGGGAATGAGTTGAGCTACGATCAGATCAGGGTCGAGCTGACCCCCGCCAAGGTCGGCCTCCTCACCCTCGCTCGCCCCGACAGCCTCAACGCGCTCACCGCGACCATGCTCGACGAATTGCGTGACGCGGTGACGCGATTGCCGGACGACGGCGCGCGCTGCCTGTTGCTGACCGGCGAGGGCCGCGGTTTTTCGAGCGGCGCGGATCTTGTAGGGGGCAGCGGCGGCGGCATGCCCGACGACCTCGGCCTTGCGCTCGAACAGCATTTCAATCCTTTGATCGAAGCGATCGCCGCGGCGCCCGTGCCGGTCGTGGCCGCCGTCAACGGTCCGGCCGCCGGCGCGGGCGCCAGCCTGGCGCTGATGGCGGATATCGTGATCGCGTCCCGCTCCGCTTACTTCCTGCAGGCCTTCGTCAATATCGGCCTGGTGCCGGACGCGGGCGCGACCTGGCTCCTCCCCCGCCTCGCCGGCCGCGCCCGGGCGCTGGAGATGATGTTGCTCGGCGAGCGCATTTCCGCCGAGAAGGCCGTCGAATGGGGCATGATTTCGCGCGTCGTGGACGACGCGGAATTGGTCGGTGAGGCGGCCGCTTTGGCTGATCGGCTGGCCAAGGGCCCGACCCAGGCGCTCGGCCTGATCCGCGGCCTCGCCCGCAATGCCGAGCAGCTTTCGCTCGCCGACGCGCTCGCCGCCGAACGCACCGCCCAGCGCGACGCCGGGCGAACGTCGGATTTCCGCTCGGCCGTCATCGCTTTCCTGCAGAAGCAGCCGCCGACGTTCGAAGGCCGCTAGGCCGCCGCGGCCTGCGTTTCGTCCGCGAACAGCCAGGCCTCGGCCGACGACACGTCGGTGAAATAATGCGTGTCGGCGGAGTTGATCGCGCGGTTCGCCTGACTCTTCGCCATCGCCGCGTCCACCACGATCGCGAGCTTGCGCGCTTTCTCCTCGGGCACCGCCAGACCAGCCTGGAACGCCTGGATCACCTCCTGCCGCTGAACCTTCATCCCCCTGAGATCATTCAGGGTGAGGTGGGTGTTGCGCGGAAGCCCAAGCTCCGCATGCGCCTCGCGCCGCGCCTCGAAGAAGGCCGCGACATCCTCCACGCCATAGAATCCGTGCATGGCGATCCGGACCAGCCCATGCGCCCGATCCAGCGAAAAGGTGAACTTGCCCTTCATCGGCCGGCCGCCGCTCGCCGCGGCGGCGCCTGAACCATCTCGCCGGCCAGCAGCCATTCCTCGGCGTCAACCATTTCGGTGAAGCAGCGCGCGTTGGGCCGCTCCCCGATCGCCCGCGCCACCTGCCCGCGCACCAGGGTCGGCGCCACGACGAAGGCGAGCTTGCGCGAATGATATTCGGGATCGGCCAGCATCTCGACGAAGGCGGCGAGCGTCGGCTGTGGCAATATCTTCAAATCGCGCACATCGTTTAGCGTCAAGTGCATGTTTTTCGGCAGCCCAAGCTCCTCGTGTGCTCGCGCCCGCTCGGCGTAGAAGCTCGCCACATCGTCCAGCGTGACCAAGCCCGCCATGGTGATGCGAATCAGCCCGCAGGCGTGGTCGGCATGGATCGAAAATTTCGCACTCATGGTGCCCGCATTAGCACGGGCCGGGCTACCGGAATCCTAACGCGGCGGTGTCCGCTCCAAGTCGGTCTTCAGCCGGTCGAGCAACCCGACGGCGCGGGCCGCATACGGCCCGATCCAGCGATCGTGGATATGCTTGATCGGAAGCGGGTTGAGGTGATTCCACCGCTCCCGCCCCTTGCGCTGGACGATCACCAACTCGGCATCTTCCAGGACCTTGAGATGCTGCATCACCGTGCAGCGGTCGAGATCGGGAAAGGATGCGCACAGAGTTCCGGTCGTCTGCGGATCGTCCTTCAGCAGGTCCAGGATCGAGCGCCGCGTGGCAGCCGACAGCGCCTTGAAAATCCGGTCGTTCGCAAGCTCGATTGACATGTTATGTTTCTATAACATATAGGGTCGTGACACAAGGAGAATCGCCATGGACCTTAAGTTCAGGATCACCGGCTTCGTCGCCCGCCCGGTCCACGACGTGTTCGAAGCGGTCGCCAATCCCGAGACGCTCTCCCGCTATTTCACCACCGGCGGCGCCAGGGGCCGGCTCGAAACCGGCACGACCGTGACCTGGGACTTCGCCGATTTTCCCGGCGCCTTCCCGGTAAAGGTGATCGAGGTCGTCCCGGACCGGAAGATCGTCTTTCAGTGGGAAGCCAATGAAGGCGTGCCGGAGGGCGGCGATCCGGTCGTGGATGCGGACTATTTCACCACCGTGACGATGACCTTCGAACCGCAGGGCGACGACCGCACCCTCGTCACCATCGCCGAAGAAGGCTGGCGCGAGACCGCGACCGGGCTCAAGGCCAGCTACGGCAATTGCCAGGGCTGGGCGCAGATGCT
>JBBSLM010000237.1:0-4182 GCA_038255245.1 Sphingomonadales bacterium | reverse complement strand
ATCGTCATCCTGACCGATCCGACCACCGGCGGCGTCACCGCTTCCTATGCGATGCTCGGCGACATCCACCTCGCCGAGCCCGGCGCCCTGATCGGCTTCGCCGGCCAGCGGGTGATCGAGCAAACCATCCGCGAGACGCTGCCCGAGGGCTTCCAGCGCTCCGAATATCTGCTGGAACACGGCATGGTCGACATGGTCGTCCACCGCCGGGACCTGCGCGAGCGGGTGGCGCTGCTGCTCGATTATCTGAACCCGGTCAGGGAAGCGGCGTGACGGGCAAGTGCCTGACTTCGCCCGCTCCGATCATCCCGGCGTCCAGGAACAGCTCGACCGGCTCGCCACCCTCGGCCCCGGTGCCGACATCCTCGGCCTCGACCGCATCCGCGCGCTCCTCGATCGGCTCGGCCATCCCGAAGCCGCGCTCCCGCCAATCTTCCACGTCGCCGGCACCAACGGCAAAGGCTCGACCTGCGCCTTCCTGCGCGCCGGCCTCGAAGCCGCCGGCCACAAGGTCCACCTCTATACCAGCCCTCACCTCGTCCGCTTCAACGAGCGCATCCGCCTCGCCGGCCGCCTGATCGAGGACGAGGCGCTCGCAATCCTCCTGTCCGAAGTGCTCGACGCCGCCGACGGCCTGACGATCAGCTTCTTCGAAGCGACCACTGCCGCCGCCTTTCTCGCCTTCGCCCGCACCCCCGCCGACGCCTGCGTGATCGAGGTCGGCCTGGGCGGCCGCCTCGACGCGACCAATGCGATCCCGGTCAGTTTGGTCGGCGGCATCGCCCAGCTCGGCCTCGACCATCAGCAATTCCTCGGCACCACGATCGAGCAAGTCGCCGCCGAGAAAGCCGGCATCGCCCGCGAAGGCGTACCGCTCCTCACCCAGCTTTACCCGCGCCGCGCCGCCGATCGGGTCCGCGAAGTTGCGGAAGCAGCGGGAGCCTCCTGGCTCCCGCGCGGCGGGACATGGGATGCGATCGCCAGCGACGGCCGCCTCCTTTATCGCGACGCAGGCGGCGAACTGGCCCTCCCCCTTCCCCGCCTGCCCGGCAACCATCAGGCGATGAACGCCGGCCTCGCCCTCGCCATGCTGCGCCATCAGGACCGGCTCGCCCTCCCACCCGCGTCCCTGCGCGCCCTCACCGGCTGGGCGGAATGGCCCGCGCGGCTGCAGCGCCTCGCGCCCGGCCCGTTGACGGCCTTGCTGCCCGACGGCGCGCAGCTCTGGCTCGACGGCGCGCACAATCCCGCCGCCGCGCGCAGCATCGCCGCCTGGCTGGACAGCGGCGCGCTCGGCACCGGCCCGATCCACGTCGCTATGGGCATCTTGGCCAATAAGGATCTGCCCGGCATCATGCGCCCATTCGGCGGCTCCGCGGCGATGATCCACGCAGTTCCCGTCCCCGGACACGCCCATCACCCGCCCGAAGCAATCGCCGCCGAGGCCCGCAAGCTCGGCCTTTCCGCTCTGCCGAGCGAGAATGTCGAAGCCGCTCTCGCCACCATTGCCCGGCTGAGCGCTGAAGCACCGCCCGCGGTGCTGATCATGGGCTCGCTCTATCTCGCCGGCGAGGTGCTGGCCGCCAACGGGCAAACGCCGGAATAGCGCGACCTACTTCTCACCGACGAGCTTGGGCCCGCGCAGCTGCGCCAACTCGCGCATCGCCCAGGCGTACATATCCTTCTGCCGCGCGCGCTCGTGACGGTCGACCAGCCTCAGCCGCCGCTCGACTTCTTCCAGCGCCGCCACCGCCTCGTCCGGCCGGCCGAGCTTGATCAGCAAGGCCGCCTGCCGGCACTGGGCCTCGCCGCCCGGCAAGCGCTCGCCGGCGTCGCCGTACAGCGCCAGCGCCTCCTCGTCCTCGCCAAGCTCCTCCAGCACCTTGGCGCGCAGCAGACTGGCCCGATCGCGCTCGCTCGGCGATTGCGTCTCGGGCAGGCCGTCCAGCACATCCCGCGCCTCGGCCGCCCGTCCCGCCTCGTACAGGGCCACCGCCAGCCGCGTCCCGGGCCCTCGCTCCGGCCGCGGCGATTTGGCAATGCCGATACGGTAATGCTCCGCCGCTTCGTCCCATTTCTCCAGTTCGGCCAGCCGGTCGGCAGTCGCGATCTGGTTCGCCGCCGTGTCCGCCAGCTCCAGCCGCTCGCGCGCCGTGCGCAATTCGCGCTCCGGATCGATCGCCTTGACCGCCGCTTCCTTGGCCGCCCGCACCTCGCGCCGCTGGCCGAGTCCCGGCAGCACCTCCATAACGAAATAGGCCAGGCTGCCGAGCAGGGGCAGGAGGATGATCAGCATGAGCCAATTCTGCCGCCCGCTGCGCACGCAATGCACCGCGCACAATATCTGGATCAGGACGATCCCCAGCCCGCCAAAGATCAGCATCGTCCGCCCCCTGCCTGCCCTAAGGGGCGTCCCCTTGCGCCGCGCGGATATCGTCGGCGGTCTGCAATTGCGGCGAGGCCTCGTTTGAGCTTTGGCGGCGACGCTCCTCGAAGCCGGTGCGGATCCATTCGGCGATCACCGCCGCCACCGCGATCAGGCCGATCAGGGCAGTGAAGATGAAGACCGGCGCATAGCCGATCTCGTCGATCGCCTGCCCCAGTGGCGCGCGGCCAAGGGCGCCGATCAGCAAGGTGAGCGAGGACAGCAACGCATATTGTACCGCGCTGAATTCGCGCGAGACGATGGACGAGAGGTAGCCGACATAGGCCGCGCCCGCGAGGCCGCCGGCGAGATTCTCGCCCGAGATCGCGACCATCAACCGCACCATGCGCTGGTCCGCGCCCAGCTGGTCCAGCCCGAACATGGTCGAAAACGCGTCGATCCCTGCCCCGCCCGTGGCGAGATCGGCGTAGAGCAGATTGCTCACCGCCGCCGTGATCGCGCCAAGCAAAAGCGTCGGCATCCGCCCGATCAGCACGAACAAAAGAGCGCCCAGTGCAATCCCCGCCATCGTCATGAACACGCCGAAGATTTTCGACGCGAAGGCGACCTCGTCGCCGCTATATTGCAATTCCCTCAGGTAGAAGGGATTGGCGAACGAGCCCCAGACGCTGTCGGTGATGCGGTAGCTGAGGATCAGCAGCAGCACGATGATCACGCCCCAGCCGAGCCGCCTGATCAACTCCGCCAGCGGCGTGATCAGCGCCTGATAGGCATGATCCGCGGCCCGCCCGCCCCCCGTGCGCGGCGGCAAAGTAGCGGTGACGATATGGGTGCCCGCCGCCCGCCAATAATTGAACAGAACCGCGACCAGAGCCGGGACCAGGATGGTCGCGATGACGATCCAAGGCCCCTGATAACGGGTGAAATCGAACGCGCTGGGCGGCGTCTGCCCATCGGGCGTCGTCACCGACTGGACGATGAACAACCCGATCGTCCACAGCGCCCAGGCCCAGGAAATACCGACCACCGCCAGCCCGATCGCGCGCCATTTGGGCTCGATCGATCCGGGCGCGCGGAAGGCGGCATCGTCCGCCGCGCGGTCCGGCCGCGGGGTATCGGGCGCGATCAGGGTGGCGATCAGGGCGAGCGACATGAAGCCGCCCATCATCATGAACACCACCGGCCATTCGTAATAGACCGAGAGGTAGAGCGCGAGCGCGCCGCCGACGAGCGAGGCGGTGCGGTAACCGAGCTGATAGACCGACGACAGCACCTCCACCGTCGCCCGCTCGTCGGCAATATCGATGCGCCAGGCATCGACCACGATGTCCTGCGTCGCGGAAGCGAAGGCGCCGATGAAGGCGATCAGGGCGAACAGGCCGATCGCGGTCCGCGGGTCGATCGAGGACAAAGCGAAGAGCACGGCGACCAGCAGCAATTGGCACAGCAACAGCCAGCTGCGCCGCCGCCCCAGCCGGCCGAGCAGCGGCAATTCGACCCGGTCGACGAGCGGCGACCAGAGGAATTTGAACGCATAGGCCAGGAACAGCATCGAAATGATGCCGATCATCGTCAGGCTGATCCCCCATTCGCCCAGCCAGGCGGGGATCGTCCCGATCAGCACCGCGTTCGGCAGGCCCGCGCCGAACCCGAATAGGATCATCAGCGCCGTCTTCTTGCTCGAAAAGGCAGCCGCGAGCAGCCTCAGCCCCTTGGGTGGGACGGGCGCGTCCGTTGCTGCCGCCGCCGATGCCATGCAAACCCTCCCGCAAAACGATATGCCTGATTGCGTGGGT
>JBBSLM010000236.1:0-4201 GCA_038255245.1 Sphingomonadales bacterium | reverse complement strand
GTGCAAATTCGCCGGCGCTTGATCCGCGCGCCTATCGGGCCTATCTGCTGCCTCGCGGGACCGGGCCCCTCTGGCGACCAGCTCATTTGCTGCTCGTGATGTCGGACCGCATCGGGTTAGCTCGATGCAGGTTCGAACGGCTGTCCAGGCCTTCAAATCCTCCGTCGCGCCGGCCCGATCGATGCAATTCCATCGACGGAGACGGCAATGAAAAGGCTCTTCAAACTGATCCTGCTGCTGCGCGGCGCCGCGCAGCTGCTCGGCCGTGGCCGGATGCGCCGCCACGCTTATCATCCGCTGCACCGCCGGCCCTCGTTCGCCGAGCGGTTGCTGCGCCGCCTGACCAGCCGCGCGGGGAGGTAAGACCATGGATTTCCTCCTCGCCAATTTCCTCGGCACACCAGCCTGGTTCTGGCTGTCCTTCCTCGGCCTCGTCCTGATCCTGCTGGTGCTCGACCTCGGCGTCTTTCACCGCAAGCAACGCGAGATCGGCGTGCGCGAAAGCCTCCTCATGTCGGCTTTCTACATCGCCATGGGCCTCGGCTTCGGCGCCTTCGTTTGGATAACGCGCGGCGAGGGGCCTGGTCTCGATTACGTCACCGGCTTCCTGGTGGAGAAAAGCCTGGCGATGGACAATGTCTTCGTCATCGCGATGATCTTCTCCTACTTCGCCGTGCCCCGTATCTACCAGCATCGGGTGCTGTTCTGGGGCATCATCGGCGTGATCATCCTGCGCGCGATCATGATCGGTTTCGGCGCGGCTCTGGTCGATAATTTCGGCTGGGTACTCTACATTTTCGCTGCCTTCCTGATCTACACCGGGGTGAAGATGTGGACCTCGGCGGACGAAGCCTATGAGGTCGGCAAGTCGCCGCTGCTGGCCTGGCTGAAGCGCCGCTTTCGCGTCGCCGAGCAAATGCACGGCGAGCGCTTCTTCGTCCGGGAGGCCGACCCGAAAACGGGCAAGATGGTGCGCGCGGTCACGCCGCTCTTCCTCGCTCTGGTCATGGTCGAGATTGCCGACGTGATCTTCGCGGTGGATTCGATCCCGGCCATCTTCGCGATCACCACCGATCCGTTCATCGTCTACACCTCGAACGTCTTCGCCATCCTGGGCCTGCGCGCCTTGTTCTTCGCCCTCTCGGCGATGATCGAGCGCTTCCACTATCTCAAGCACGCGCTCGCTTTGCTGCTGGTGTTCATCGGCTCGAAGGTGTTCGTCGCGGACCTGTTTGGCCTGGTGAAATTCCCGCCGGCCGTCTCGCTCGGCGTCACCGTCGGCATATTGGCGACCGGCATTGTCTATTCGCTGGTGCGGACGCGGGAACTCCCGGCCTCGCAGGCGATTGAAACGGAAGCGAATCGAACAAGGTGAGGAAAGATGGCCGCGCGCGCTTATTGGAAGGGCCAGATCAGGCTCGCTCTGGTCTCGATCCCGGTCGAGATTTTCAGCGCGACCAAGAGCGGCGCGGCCATCGCCTTTAACCAAATCCACGAGCCGACCGGAAAGCGCGTTCGCTATGAAAAAGTGGTCGACGGCGTCGGCGCGGTCGATCCCGACGAGATCGTCAAGGGCTACCAATATGAGAAGGGCAGCTATGTGCTGCTCGACGAGGCCGAGATCGACGCGGTGAAATTGGAATCGAAGAAGACGCTGGAGCTCACGCAGTTCGTCGACTCCGACGAGATCGACGTCTTCTATTTCGAGAAGCCTTATTATGTCGTCCCGGCCGACGATCTGGCCGAGGAAGCCTATATCGTCCTGCGCGAGGCGCTGCGGCGCACCAAAAAGGTCGCGATCGGCCAGCTCGCGATGCGCGGCCGCGAATATATCGTCAGCCTGAAGCCTTGCGGGCGCGGGATGGTGCTCGAAACCCTGCGCTATGCCGACGAGGTCAATCGCGCGCAGGGCTATTTCCGCGAGATTGGCGATGCCAAGCCGGACGAGGAATTGCTCGACCTGGCCGAGGCTCTGATCGGCAGGAAGGAAGCGCCGTTCGACCCGACGAAATTCCACGATCGCTATGTCGATGCGCTGAAGGAGCTGATCGAGCGCAAGCGCAAGGGTCACACCATCAAGGCCGAAGCGGACGACGAGAAGATTCCGCAAAAGGGCATGAACGTCGTCGACCTGATGAAGGCGCTGAAGCAGAGCATCGAGAAGCCCGGCGCCGCGGAAAAGGCCCCGACCAAGAAAGCCCCGGCGAAGAAGGCAGCGGCCAAGAAGCCGCCGGCCAAGCCCGCGCCTGCCAAGAAGCGGGCGGGCGCGCGGAGCTAAGCCGTGGCGAAGAAGCCCGATCCGCTCGACAGCTACAACCAGAAGCGGGACTTCACGAAGACCGCTGAACCGGGGAGCGACGCTGCCACGCTCGCTTGGGGGCAGGGCAGCGGTTTCATGGTGCAGAAGCACGACGCCAGCCGCCTGCACTGGGATTTTCGGTTGGAGCTGGACGGCACGCTGAAGAGCTGGGCGGTGCCGAAGGGACCAAGCCTCGACCCCGCCGACAACCGCCTCGCCGTCCGCACCGAGGATCACCCGCTCGGCTACGCGACCTTCGAAGGCACGATCCCGAAGGGCGAATATGGCGGCGGCACGGTGATGCTGTGGGACCGCGGCACCTGGGCGAGCCTTCCCGGCAAGGACCCGCGCAAGGGGCTGGAGGAAGGCCATCTCCATCTCATCCTCGACGGCGAACGGATGAAGGGCGAATGGGTGATGTTCCGCCTGAAACCGCGCGGTAAGGAAAAGGCTGAGAATTGGATGCTGAAGAAGGTGTCCGACGAACATGCCGGCGCGGCGGGCGGCCTGGTCGAGCGCGACCTGACCTCGATCAAGTCGGGCCGGAGCATGCAGGAAATCGCGACGGGGAAGGCTGCGAAGGAACTGCGGTCCTGGTCCATTCTGTCATCCCCGCGCAAGCGGGGACCCAGTGGCGTTGCTGCCAATAAGGAAGAGCTAGGTTCCCGCTTGCGCGGGAATGACAAGATTGGGGGTCTCCCCGCCTTTCGCGAGCCGCAGAAGGCGACCCTCGTCGATCACGTTCCGACCGGCGCCGGCTGGCTGTTCGAGATGAAATATGACGGCTATCGCTGCCTGATCGCGATCGCCGGGGGTCGCGCCAGAATCCACACCCGCACGGGCCTCGACTGGACCGAAAAATTTCCGCAGATCGCCGCCGCGGCCGAGCGGCTGGACATCGACTCGGCTCTGCTCGACGGCGAAATCGTCTCGCTGGACGGCGAAGGCCGCACCAATTTCTCCGCGCTCCAGGCCGCGATCACCGCAGGTGGCACCGGCCTGACCTGCTTCGCCTTCGATCTGCTCTCGCTCGACGGCGAAGACCTGTCGCAACGCCCGACGATCGAACGCAAGCAGCGGCTCGCCGCTTTGCTCGCGACGGTCGAGCCCCCAATCCTCTATGCCGAACATATTGCCGGCGCCGGCGAAAGGCTGTTCGCCGCGATGTGCGATGCGGGGCAGGAGGGCGTGATCGCCAAGCGCGCCGACGCGCCCTACCGCTCCGGCCGCACCAAGACCTGGCTGAAGATCAAATGCACCCGCCGCCAGGAATTTGTCATCATCGGCTGGCTGCCCAGCACCAGCGCCAGCCGCGGCCTGCGCTCGCTCCTGCTGGCGGTTAACGAGGGTGACGGCCTGCGCTATGCCGGCAAGGTCGGCACCGGCTTCTCGGTCGCGGTCGAACGCGATTTGCTCGACCGGCTGAAGCGAATCGACCGCAAAGCCGCCCCGGCCGAAGTGCCACGCACAGAAGCACGCGGCGCCCACTGGGTGCGGCCCGATCTGGTCGCGGAAGTCGCCTTCGCCGAATTCACAGCTGAGAATGTGGTCCGCCACGCCAGCTTCCTTGGCCTGCGCGGCGACAAACCGGCTAAGGAGGTGGTGGAGGAAGTGGAAATGGCCGCCCCGGCGGCCACCCACAAGGTGAAGCTGACCAACCCCGACCGGATCATCTTCCCGGAATCGAAGGTCACCAAGGGCGAATTGTTCGCCTATCACGAGCAGATCGGCGCGCTGATGCTGGTCTGGGCCGGCCGCCGACCGATCAGCCTGGTTCGCTGCCCGCAGGGGCGCGGCAAGAAATGCTTTTTCCAGAAACATGACAGCGGCAGCTTCGGCGAAGGCGTCCACCACGTCCCGATTCGCGAGAAAGACGGCGGCTCCGAGGATTATCTCTATGTC
>JBBSLM010000235.1:0-4202 GCA_038255245.1 Sphingomonadales bacterium | reverse complement strand
GAACGAGGCGGCGGGGAAACCCGCCGCCTTTTTCGTACTTGCCGGGGTCAGGTGACGCCGAAGGTCCAGCCCTCGGTGCGGGCGATCTCGGCGGACATCGCGGCTGGGGACCACAAGCCTGGGGCGGCGTGCGCGTGTCGCAGCCAGGCGGCGCCCACAATCGCGTCGGTCGCGTGATCGTCGTAGCGGACCATTGGAGCATGGCGTTTGGATCCGAGCGCAGCGAGTGCACGGTCGAGCCTGTCGGGGTCACGTATCTTTGAGCGGCTCTTGGCTCGGCCGGCCGCGACCGCGGCGAGGGCGGTGTAGATTTCCACGACCACCGATCCCGATCCCGGCAGCGGATCGAACGGCCAGACCGGTAGGCGGCCATCCAGGCGATGCAGCATACGCATGCCAGTGAGGCTCGACTTGCCGACCTGTGCTGCACCTATCAGGTTCATGTTGCTATACGGATTGAGCCCCTGCTCGCGCTGCTTTTCCTCGGTGATGCGCAGGCGCCCGCGGCCCGGGGTGAACAGGTCGCCGCGGTGGCCCCCGTGGCGGCGGAAGTGGCGCGACGCCTCCGGGTGATCGACGAAGCTGCTCGCCGCGAGGTGCGGATCGTCCGCCGCGATCCGGTCAACCAGCTGCCAGAGGGCACGTGCGTCGGCGGGGCTCTCGTCCCAGCCGGGAAAGAAGGCGCCGCAATCGGCGAAGGGCAGGGAGGCGCCGAGATCCAGGCCGACCAGGGTGTGAGCGGGCAATTCCGCGAGCAGCCAGTCCAGCACCTTCTGGCGCGACCAGATCCGGTCGGGGCGGACGAGCCAAGGCGAAGCGTCGCCCGTGCCGCAAAGCGCGACGGCGATGCCGGGCTGGCGCGGGCCGACGGCGCCTGACCAGTCGATCGCGGCGAAATGGCTGAAGCGGTTCAGGGCCGCTCCGCCAAACCGGCGGCCACGCGTTGCGCCTTCTTCGCACGGTCCCACCAAGCGCGCTGGATGTAGAGGAGGATCCGGTCGCCCGAGCCGGTGCCGTAGCGGACGAGGAGCATGGGGTAGTTGGCGTAGTGCGGCGTCTCCCAGAAGGTTTCCGGGTCGGTCTCGAACAGCAATTGCTTTTCCGGCTGGGTCACCATCAGCGCGAAGCTGCCCGTACCCCGTTCGCGGGTCGGCGACATCAGGCCCTTGCCGTTGATCTTGGGGCACAATGTCCCCCACCATTTCTCCATCACCACGTCGGGCAGGGAGCAGGCGTAGGCGACGGCGTCGTTCCAGTCTCTCATTCTTCCTGCACGAGCGGTTCTGAACCGCAAACCCCCGCAGGATTGGATCTATGAAAGAGAACCTGGGGCGCGAGCAAAACGCTGTAGTGCCTGCGAGGCGCCGTTCTAGCTGCCTGTTCCCAATCTTGCCCATCATTGGGCCGCCAATCTGGTTCAATCGCGCTGATTACCAAGCATTGGTTCCCCTGCCAGCGCTCAATTCGCCAGCCGGATGCGAGGGGCAGCATGTTAGTCGAGAAGCGGACTACTGCGTCCCGAGGGAGTAGGTCGTATATGGTCAGAATGCCGAGAACGTTGTCCATTTCCGAAGGGGAAGAGAGAACAGCGAAGCGCTCTCGGTCAGGTGAGAAGAGGGGCTCGTTATCTCCTCGGTAGGTTATCGGTGCATCGCCCCGCGCGCGATCAAGAATGAGGTAGCCCCCGACTTCATGCCCTGAATAGCTGAAGCCGAGAAAGCGCCCTTCGAGGAGCAAGCGGAAATCACCCGGCTCGATATCGCAAATGGGGAAACGAATTGTGGTTCCGGACAGTGACGTGATCTCCAACCGTTCCGCAGAAGCACTTGTTATCGTGCCCCGCAAGGCGTCGGGCACGCCTGGGATGGGCTTGCGGGAACCGTCTTCACGCACACAAGCTCCAGCTACCTGTTGAGCATTTGCTGGTGTTCCTAGAGCCAGCACACCTACCAATGCCATCACACCCAAAACAACGAACCGGCTGGCCATCACGAACCACTGCTGTCGTCGAAGCAGGCGGCGTCGGTGGAGCGGCCGAAATAGAGGCCGTCCTCGGCGCTCCAGCGCAGTTCGTACCAGGCGCGCGGGGCATTCGCGACTTCCGCGTCCCAGCGATCCGGGGCGGTCGGCTGCCAGCCTTCTTCGACAGCGGTGATCGGCACGCAAGTCGCCTGGCGGAAAGCCTCGGCCCGCCAATTGAAGCCGGCGCGAACGGAATCGGTGTAGAAAATCCGTTTCACGGCCCCGGGGTGGACCTCCCACAAGGCAACGCCGTTCAGATTGCCGAAGCCGCTTTCCGAAATTTCGGCGGCGGCGAAATGGCGGCCGTCTTCGGCGAAGGAGGGTCTGGAGCCGGTGTGCGACTCGATCAGATGGTCGCGTCCCATCCGGTCGATCAGGATGTAGCCATATTCCTCATTGCCGCTGATCTCGAAGCCGATGAAGCGGCCGTTCTGAAAACTCTCAAGCTTGTCGATGGTCAGCGCGCCGATGCCGACGCGAAACGGGTTGCCGTCGCCCATTGTGACGGTGACCCATTCGCTTGTCGCGCTCACCATCTGCCGGAGCGGAGCGGGGACCGCCGGCACCGGCTTCGGGCGGCGGAAATTCTGTTCCCACTCCAGCCGAAGCACGCGCTGTTCTTCGGGGGCGCCGGGGGGTTGGGCCGCGACAGGCCCAGTGGCGCAAGCGAGAGCAATGAGAGCGGCGATCCTAAGGCTTGCGTTCGGCACGGCGTTCCTCCCACCAGGCGATCCGTTCCGCGATCTTCTTTTCGAAGCCGCGCTCGGTCGGCGTGTAATAGGTCTGCGGGGGAAGCTCTTCCGGCCAGTAATTGTCGCCCGAAAATCCCCCCTCGGCATCGTGGTCATAGCGGTAATTCGTTCCGTAGCCGATATCTTTCATGAGGCGGGTCGGCGCGTTCAGGATGTTCTTCGGCGGCATCAGCGAGCCGGTCTCCTTGGCCGAGCGCCAGGCGGCCTTCTGCGCTGTGTAGACCGCATTCGATTTGGGGGCGGTGGCGAGGTAGAGACAGGCCTGCACGATCGCCAATTCGCCCTCGGGGCTACCGAGGAAGTCGTACGTATCCTTGGCCGCGATGCACTGGACGAGTGCGTCGGGGTCGGCGAGGCCCACATCCTCGACCGCGGCGCGGGTGAGGCGGCGCAGCAGGAAAAGCGGCTGCTCGCCCGCGGTCAGCATGCGGGCAAGATAGTAAAGCGCGGCCTGCGGATCGGACCCACGGATCGCTTTGTGGAGCGCGGAGATCAGGTTGTAATGGCCCTCGCGATCCTTGTCGTAGACCGCGACCCGGTGGTTGAGCAAAGCGGCGAGCGCGGCGGGATCGAGCGGTTCGGCGAGGTCGATGGAGAACAAGGTCTCGGCCTGATTCAAGATGAATCGGCCGTCCCCGTCGGCGGTGGCGATCAGGGCGTCGCGGGCTTCCGGCGTGATGGGAAGCGCGCGCTCCATCAGCGCCTCGGCCTTGTCGAGCAGGCGGCCCAACGCGGCGGCATCGAGCCGGTTGAGGATCAGCACCTGGCCGCGACTGAGCAAAGCCGCATTCAGTTCGAAGCTCGGATTCTCGGTGGTCGCGCCGACCAGCACGACGGTGCCGTCCTCGACATAAGGCAAGAAGCCATCCTGCTGGGCGCGGTTGAAGCGGTGGATCTCGTCCACGAACAGCAGGGTCTGGCGGCCGAGGCGGCGATGCTCGCGCGCCTCGGCAAAGACCTTCTTCAAATCCGCGACGCCGGAAAAGACGGCGGAGATTGCGACGAAGCGCAGACCGACCGCGTCGGCCAGGAGGCGGGCGATGCTGGTCTTGCCGGTCCCGGGCGGGCCCCACAGGATCATCGACGACAATCTGCCCGCCGCCACCTGCCGCCCGATCGCGCCGTCCGGGCCGGTCAGATGCTCCTGCCCGACGACGTCGCTGAGCTTACGCGGGCGCAAACGGTCGGCGAGCGGTGCGCCGGGGGGCGGCTCGTCGGCAACGGTGGGAATGGGATCGTCAGCGAATAAATCGGCCATCCGTCAGCCCCTCGCACGGCCGGTCAAAGTAACCAAAGTCCCCCATGATCGCAGGGAAAAACCCTTTGTTCCCAATGGGCGCACGAAGCGGACTCGAATCTCGGGCGCGGAGGAAACATAGCATGAACGCGGAGCCGTAGGAAAGCGCATCGGCTTGACCGCTCCCAGCT
>JBBSLM010000234.1:0-4206 GCA_038255245.1 Sphingomonadales bacterium | reverse complement strand
TTCCAATGTGGAGATGGTGCAGGTCGAGGAAATCCGGGAAATTCCGATCCCCGGCGGCGACCGCAATGCCGAGAATCTGATCCTGACCGGCGACCAGAACGTCATCGATCTGGCCTACACCGTGCGCTGGAACATCAAGGACCCGCAGCTCTACCTCTTCCAGATCCGCGATCCGGACGCGACCATTCGCGAGGTCGCCGAAACTTCGATGCGAGCCGTGGTGGCGCGCGTGAGCCTGGAGGATTCGCTGGGCGCGGGCCGTGGCGGGATCGAGGCGCGGGTGCAGCAGAACATGCAGCAATTGCTCGACGAATATGGCTCCGGCATCGAAATTCGCGGCGTCGCGATCAATCAGTCGCAGCCGCCGACCGCGGTCAACGACGCCTTCCTCGAAGTTTCCGCGGCGCAACAGGAAGCGCAGAGCAAGCAGAACGAGGCGCGCGCCTACGCGCTGCAGCGTACTGCCCAGGCGCAGGGCGACGCGGCTCAGTTCGAGCAGCTCTATCAGCAATACCGCCTCGCCCCGGGCGTGACCCGGCGACGCATGTATTATGAGACGATGGAGGAGATCCTGCGCGCGGTCGATACGACGATCATCGAGGCGCCGGGCGTGACGCCCTATCTGCCGCTGCCGGAGATCAGGAACCGCGCACAACGTTCACAACCGCAAGCGCAGCCGCAGGCGAATCAGGGGCCGGCACGATGACCGCCATTCTCAAGAACCCGATCTTCCTCGCCATCACCGCGATCATCTTGCTGGTCCTGCTCGGCAATTCGCTCATCATCGTGCGCGAGACCGAGCAGCTGGTGATCACCCGCTTCGGTGAGCCGCAGCGGGTCGTGAACCGCTTCGAGCGCGGCCAGCGCTTCGGCGATTACGGTCCCGGCATCGCCTTCCGGGTGCCGTTCATCGATCGCGTTGAGCGCATCGACAAGCGCATCCTGTCGATCGACATGGAGGATCAGCAGGTCCTGTCGACCGATCAGCTGCGGCTGCAGGTCGACGCCTTCGCGCGCTTCCGCGTGGTCGATCCGCTGCGCATGTTCCTGTCGGCGCGCACGGAAGAGAATGTGATCTCGGCACTGCGTCCGATCCTCGCCTCGTCGCTGCGCAACGAGCTTGGCCGGCGTCCGTTCGCGGCTCTGTTGAGCCCCGAGCGCGGCCAGATGATGGAGAACATCCAGAACGCGCTGAACATCGTCGCCGCCCAATATGGCGCGGAAATCGTCGACGTGCGGATCAAGCGCGCCGACCTGCCCAGCGGCACCCCGCTCGATTCGGCCTATAACCGGATGCGGACGGCCAGGCAGCAGGAGGCGCGCTCGATCCAGGCGCAGGGCCTGAAACAGGCGCAGATCATCCGCGCCCAGGCGGAAGCCGAAGCGGCGGAAACCTATGCCCGTGCTTATGGCCAGGACCCGGATTTCTACGATTTCTTCCGCGCCATGCAATCTTACCGGACCAGCTTCCTTTCCAAGGAGGGCGGGGCCACCAATATCATTCTCTCGCCGCAGAATGACTATCTGCGGCAGTTCCAGGGGCAACGATAGGCGGCCTTCGTTCAATCTGCGTTCAGCGGCCCAGCCTAGCGTGCTACGAGCGTAACACGGTCAGAAATGACCGTCTCGATCAACCGGGGGCGGTGTGAGTGAGAGGATTTTAGGAGGATGAGGAAAGTGCGTTACGTCTATGGCATCACTGCCGCCCTGCTGCTCGGCGGCAGTCTGACGAACGTCGCGGTCGGGCCGGTTGGGGCGCAGACCGCCATCAATCAACCCGGCGCGATCAACGCCAATCCGCCGCGCGCCGGCGCGCCGATGAGCTTCGCCGATCTGGCCGAGCGGCTAACGCCCGCTGTGGTCAACATTTCGACCCGGCAAAGTATCACGGTGTCGCGCCGCCGCATGCCACCGGGCATGGAGGAATTCTTCCGCCGCTTCGGCCAGGAAGTGCCGGGCCAGGGGCAGGGAGAAGGCGAAAACAATGTCACCCAGCGTGGCGGCTCGCTGGGCTCTGGCTTCATCATCTCGGCCGACGGCTACATTGTCACCAATAATCACGTGGTTGCCCCCGCGCGGACCAATGCGGGCAGTGCTGTGGTCGATTCGATCACCGTTACCTTGTCGGATCGCACTGAATATGAGGCGACTGTTGTCGGCCGCGACGAGGCTTCGGACCTCGCCGTGCTGAAGATCACGCCGCGCGGGAACCTGCCGTTCGTGCGTTTTGCCAATTCGGAAGAGGTCAGGGTTGGCGACTGGGTTGTGGCAATCGGCAATCCTTACTCACTCGGCGGTAGCGTTACCGCCGGTATCGTCTCTGCCCTGCATCGCAATCTGCCGGGCGGGGGTGTGTTCGACCGTTACATCCAGACCGACGCCTCGATCAATTCTGGCAATTCCGGTGGGCCGCTGTTCGACTTGCAGGGCAATGTCGTCGGCATCAACACGGCGCTCTACTCGCCGACCGGTGGCAACATCGGCATCGGTTTCGCCATCCCGGCCGAGCAGGCCGCGCCAGTCGTCGAGGCACTGCGCCGTGGCGAGCGGGTCCGGCGCGGCTATATTGGCGTCGCGCTGCAGTCGCTGAACGAAGGCGATGTTGCCGAGGCCCTCGGGCTCGATCGCAACCGTGGTGAATTGATCCGCAGCGTCACGCCGGACGGTCCCGCCGCTCGCGCAGGTGTCGAACAAGGCGATGTCGTGCTCACCGTCGCCGGCCAGCCGGTAACGCCAGACCAGACCCTGGCCTATCTCGTATCACAGCAGCCGATCGGCAGCCGAATCCCGCTGGAGATTATCCGTAACGGCCAGCGCCGCAACGTAACCGTACAGATCGCCGAGCGTCCCAACGATCAGGAACTGGCGCGGCTGAACGGGCTCGAGCCCGAAGGCGAGGAAAGCGCGGAAGGCACTGGCCCGACCCGCCCGGCCGATGCCCGTTCGCTCGGCATGACCTTGCAGACGTTGACGCCTGAACTTGCCCGCCAGGGTGGGCTACGGGGTCAGGTCAGCGGCGTGGTGATCACCCAGATCGATCCGAACAGCGATGCGGCGCAGAAGGGGCTGCGCGCCGGCGACATCATCCTGTCGGTCGATCGCCGCGCGACGCCCAATCCGGCCGCTGTTGCCGAGGCGATCACCGCCGCCCGCACCGCGCGCCGCACCCGTGTGCTGATGGTCGTCCGTCGCGGCAACACGCCGCCGGGCTTCGTCGGCATCGAAGTCGGCGCCGCCGGCTGATATCTTCCCTCGTCATGCCGGACTTGATCCGGCATCCACCTTTTTCTTTCGTCATGAAGGAAGGAAGGTAGACCCCGGATCAAGTCCGGGGTGACGGGCTGGGGGTCAGGCCAGCAGCCGATCGGCCAACTCCGCGCCGGACCAGCGCCGCTCCACTCCGGCCTCGGCTTCCTTGACCAGCTGCACGATTCCCGCATTCACCCGTGGATTGCGGCCATGCTTGCGGGCCAGCGCGACGACTTCGCCGTTCAGGAAATCGATCTCCGTCGCCCGTCCGGCGGCAAAATCGTCGGCCATGGACGAGCGCGCGTCGGGCGCGATTCCTTGTGCCTTCAGGAAGGGCGCGAACAGGGCGTTGGGCAGGCGCAGCACGGCCGGCAGCCGTTGCGGCGAAACCACGCCCATCTTCGCCGGCTCGATCCCGGCCAGCTTCATCGCCAGCAGCGCCTCGTCCTGGCTGGCGGCCACGACGCGGCGATAGTCGCGGTCCTGCAATTGCTCGAGCAAGGGCTTGCCCGACAGCGCATTCACCGCATTGTTGAGATTGATCAGCAGCTTGCTCCAGGCGACCGAGATCATGTCGTCGGTCAGCTGCAGCCCGCCGGGCCGCTTGCCGACCGCGTCGCGTACCGCCCGGGTTAGCGCATGATCCTCGGCCCAAAGCTTGCCCGCCACTGTCTTGGTGAAGCGCCCGCCGCCCAGCCGGACCACGTTGAACGGCACCATCCCGGCCAGGACCGTCCGCCCCGGCACCGCGGCGCGCAACCGCTCGGGATTGCTCACCCCGTTCTGGAAACTCAGCAGCACCGCATTCCCGCGCGCATGCTTCGCGATGATCTTGCCGGCCGCCTCGGTGTCGGTGCTTTTCACGCAGACCAGGATCAAATCGGCGTCCGCGCACAGCTTCGGATCGTCCGAACAGGCGATCGTCCCGGCCGGCAGATGGATCGCCTGCGACGGCCC
>JBBSLM010000233.1:0-4209 GCA_038255245.1 Sphingomonadales bacterium | reverse complement strand
CTCATCCCAACCGAAGTAGACGATCGCCGGCGGCAAGGCCACGACCGGGCAATTCTGCGACTCGAGCACACGGCTGCCGTCCGGGCAATCCTTGTACACCGGCGGAAGCGGGATCGCTTCGCACTGGTTCATCGCATTCAGGCGCGTGTTCGGCGGGCAGATGATGGGATCCGGCGCGGGCGGGGTGCAAACGCCGTTCGCGTCGAGATAGTTCGGCGCGTCGCAAGCCGGCGGCGGAGTGGGCACACCGAAGTTGAAGGTGATACCGCCCAGCAGCGAGTGCGTGCGGATATCTGCTTGCACGGCGCGACCGCCAAAGCCGGTGAACTCGAGCTCATCGACGTTGAAGAAGCGATACTTCAGGTGGATATCGACTGTGCGCGACAGAGCCTGACGCACACCGGCAACCAATTGCCAGGCGAAGCGGGTGTCCGAATCGTCCAGGATGGCACCGGTGTTCGTGAAGGCGGTGATGTTGTTCACATCGACACGGGCGACACCAACGCCGCCGCCGACGAAGCCGCTGAGGCCGTCTTCATCGCCGAAATCGAGCAGACCGTTGATCATGCCCGACAGGATGCTGACGGAGCCGTTACCGCCGGTGTAGATACGGGTCGTGCCGTTATCGCCCGGGACGGTGATGCCGTTGGTCAGCAGGTCTTCAACGTCGGCCTGCTTGTAGGCGACTTCCGCTTCGACCCGGAACGCGCCGAAATCGTAGCCGACGAAACCGCCGCCGTCGAAGCCTTCCGTAAAGCCGATATTGATGGTGCCTGTCGTTCCAGCACCGAGACCCGGCGTAAACGTGGTGTCGGTATCTTCAGTGATCATCGCGCCGAATTCGCCGCCGACATACCAGGCGCCATCACGCGCGAGAGCCGGGCCAGCAAGGACGGTGGTCGACAGCGCCACTGCAATGGCGAGCTTCCGCATAAATCTTCCCCTTTTCATCAACGTCGATACAACGACGACTAAGTCTCATTACGGTACCGCAGGTGTCCACGCAAGCGCGCTTCACCCCTCATCTGTTGCTATAGCGCATCAGCTTTGGGAAGAAGTGACACCCCCGATCCTGCGAGCCTCTAAACCAAGGCCGCGGCGAGCGGTTGCATCGGAAAGGGTCGATAAGTCAATCAATCAATCCATGTGACTTTAATGTCACGATGATGGCGGCGATCGCGGCGCGGCCCTCGGTGTCGTTGGTCGCCCCCCCCACGGGATTGGGGATGTCGGGCTGCCGCGAGCCCACGACTCGCTGCCCCCCGATCTCGACCGCGGCGACCTTGACCGTCCCGTCGCTCCAGCCGCTTCCCGCCCATTGACGGCTGAACCCGGCGTCCTTGTCCCAGACCATCATCCCCTCGGCCGGCACGAGAAAGCGCCAGCCGCCGGAGGTGAAGCAGGCCAGGGCATCGTCCTGCGCCGCCCACGCGCCGCTGCCGCCGGGCTCGACAAGCCAGCTTTCGCCATCCTGCGGATCGACAGGTGGCGCTGTCGCCGCGCCTTCGACCGCCGCGTGGACCAGCATGTCCAGCGCCGCCAGCGCCTCATTGTGGAACAGCTCCTTCTGCGCCTGTCCCGGCAGAATGAACGGCAAAGCGAATCGCGCGCTGCGCTCCGTCATTTCCTTCTCCTCAGTCGAAAGTGATCGTGGCCGGCCGGGACCGGCCATGCGTGCCGAGTTGAACGATCGTGGCGCTCACCGGCCCGGGCCCGTCTGCCGCCCGCATGGCTGCATCATAGGCAAAGGCCGGCAGGTCGATTTCGGCATTGCGGGTAAATCCGTCGCCGGTGATCGCTAGCAGGTAGCGCTCGTTTTCCTCGCCGAGCGGGGTGTCGGCCCCGTTTTGCCAGGCCCAGCCGAATCGGCTCCGTCGTACCCAGGTCAGGGCGATTCCACCGGCGCCGTCCGATTCGGCCCGCAAATGTACGGGCGCGGGCGGGCGTAACGCCTCGCCGGTCGTCACCATCTCCGCAGTTGCTGGTTCATCGTCGCCGGTTCCGCTGGCGAGCAGCAGGATCCTCGTCCCTGCGCTTGCCGCGGACGCCACCTCCACCGGACGGATTGCCGCGACCTCGATCAACGCAAAGTCTTCGCCCATGCCATGTTCCGCCACCGCCCACTCGGTCCCCCGCCGTCCCCGCAACAATCGGGACAGCCGCCATTGCCGCGCCCCGATCGGTTCCGCATCCCCGAACTGGATCAATTCATTGCCGATCAGGGCGAGGTTCGCCCCGGCCGCCAGCGCATCCTCGCTACAGCCGGTCAGCACCATCTCTTCATGCAGCAATTCGACCTCCACAAAGCTGCTGAGGTCGAGCAACGCCGACCCGCCCGCCGGCAAGGCGCCCAGCGTCGCACCAAGCATTGCCGGTGCGACGGTCGATCCGATATCCTGCCTGCTGGCACCATTGTCGGCGCTCATCGACAAGGCCGCCCGGCGCCATCCGGGCGCGATCCCCGCCGCCATCGCCGCCAGCGCCGGCTTTCCATCGAAGCCCAATTCGGCCAGCGGCAGATCGTAGAGCCTCAGTGCAGTTGGCCCATGTGGCACGTCCGGCTCGCTGACCGGGCGTCCTGTCCCGGCACCGTCAGCCAGAGCGCCCCCCGCCGCGATCCTGACCAGGTCAAGCGTCACCATCATATCGCCCAGCGTCCACCGCCGCACCCGCCAGGCGCCGGTCTCGCCCGCCAGCGTCAGCACCGCCCCGGGCCGCACATCCGCGCCCCGCCAGCCATAAGCGATGCTCGCCGTCACCCGCTCGGCCCAGGCCGTATCGAGCCGCCGCTCCGCCCTTTGCTTGGCCGCGTCGGCGCTCATCGCCGCCGCCACCCCGCGCCGCTCGCTTCGGCCGGCACCGGCCGCCCCAAGGGCCGCGCGCTGCATGCCCGGCTGATAGTCGCGCTCGGGCTCATAGTGAGTCAGCGTTACTTCGCTCGGCACATTCGCCGCGCCCTGCCGGACCAGCTTTCTCTTCCCGCTTTCGAATTCTCGCGCGGGCGCAGGGCCGGCCTCACCGGGTTGGCCGAGGCTAAGCGCCGTGCCGTCGTCGGTCAGGATCAGGCCGTCCAGTGCAGCCAATTCCCCGATCGCGCCGCGCACGCTGTCGCCGCTGGCAGCATAGCCGGAGACGCTCCCCGAGGCGGCACCCGCCAGCATGCCCACACTCAGCGCGGCACCGATCCGCGCGATCTCGACCTCGCCAGCGTCCGATATGACCTCAAAGCTCAGCGACGGAATGCGGTTGCCGAACTCGGCCAGCTCCATCTCCTCGAACACCGCATAAGCGATGCCGCGAAAGGCCGGCGCCGAACCCGCGCCTTCCGCCGCCGCGATCAGCGGATCGACCTCCTGTTCCTCATCCCCAAGGTGCAGTCGGAACCCCGTCCGCACCTTGAAGTCGCCGCCCGCGCCGCGCAGCAGATTGCCGTCCGCCCAGATCCGGCCGACAGACAGCATAGCCCGCGCCGACAGCGCCACCGCGAAATTGGCGACGTAGCTATAGTCGATCGTCTTGGCCTTCCCCTTGCCGTTGCTGCTCGTCGACCGCCGTTCGATCAGGTCTGTCGCCCAGATCACCGTCCCCGCGACGCGCATCGTCCCGAACAATTTCGGGATCGCGGTCCCGTAGGATGACGTCTGCACCGCCAGCTCGCCCAGCCGCGGGCCGTGCCGTGCCTTGGGCGCGAACAATTCCGCGTCGATTGCCTGCCCCAGCACTGCGCCCACGGCGCCGCCGATTGGTCCGCCGAGAAAGTTACCGGCTGCGGTCAGGATCAACGTCGCCATCGCCTCACTCCTTCCGCCAGATGCTCAGGACCGGCCAGGGCGGCGCGCCTGGCCGCTCAACCACGCGTCGCAGCCCAGCATCGGCATGGACCAGCCCGTCGCCCGTCCACACGCCCAGATGCAGTTGCCCCGGCCCGGCCTGGAGCACGATCACGTCTCCGGCCATTTTCGCCTCGACCCGGCGCAGGCCCGCCTCGCCAAGGCCCGCCTCAAGCGTCGCCAGCTCGCCGCCACGCAGCGCATAATCCCGCCGCGCCTCGTCCAGCCCCAGCGCCGTCGCCGCCAGCCCGACGCAATCCAGCCCGTCGCCGCCACGCCCTTGCGGCCGAAACCGCATCCCGATCAGCGCCCGCGCCCGCGCGGCGGCCCCGTCATTCGGGCGCATCGGGCGACTGGTTCCCCTGTTCGGGTTCAGCAT
>JBBSLM010000232.1:0-4214 GCA_038255245.1 Sphingomonadales bacterium | reverse complement strand
GATCATGTCGAGGTAGAGAGTCTCGATCTCATGGATCTCCGGATGCTCGCCATAAGCCGGATGGGTCCGTGAAATGGCGAGTTTCACATCCGTGAAATGCGGTTCCAGCCCCTCCGGCCAGATCGACCGCTCCGCATGCAACGCCGGCAGATCGCCGCCGCCGGCATAGCGCCACCGGTCGCGAGCCAGTTCGTCCATCGCCCGCGCCGCCGGCCCGGTCAGCGCCATCGTCGCGTCGTGCCAGGGCTGGTAAGGCTCGCCGTGGGGCCCGACCCGGCGCGGATCGTCATCCTCATGCGCGCGGGTGTCCCAGCGGTGACCGGTGATGTCGATCCCGCCGCAAAAGGCGAGGCTGTCGTCGATCACCACGACTTTTTGATGGTGGGACGCGCCGAACGGGTGAACGCCGTCCAGCTTCACATGAATGCGCTTGTTCAACGCCCAGCGCGCGACGGTGATCGGCGTCGTGCCCCGGAACAGCGCCTTCAGCGCGCCGAAATCCCAGCGCAGCAGATAGACTTCCAGTTCCGGCTTGCGCTTCACCAGCCAGAGGACGAAGCGCCCGATCGTCGATGGAATGCGCTGCGGGTGCCAGGCCGGCCCGATCCGCACACGCGCATCGAAGTCCCAGCCGATCAGCAGGATGCGCTTTTCCGCCTGCATCATCGCCTGTCGCACGGTGGCGAAATAATCCGCGGCATCGACGATCAACCGGACTTGATCGGCCTCCTCGATCCGCCAGCAATTGCGCCCGGGTTCCAGTGGATGCGGCTTGGGCGCGGGCAGGGGCGGGGTTTCTTCGGCTGCTTGTTCAGCATTTTCGGCGTCATCGTCCATCGCCGCAGTCATGCCCAAAGCAAGGGGCGCCGCCAAGTGCGAAGGGACCTGATCTGCGCCGAATGTGAAAGTGCCCGGCTCCATCGCTGAAGCCGGGCACCTACGAGACGGACTCGCGTCCGTCTCACCCCCTTGGAACTGCCTCCGCTCAAACCGCTTCACCTCGCAAGAAGCGGCAAGCCGAAGCCTCCCCGAACCCGACCAATAGACCTAAGTTCGTGAGGCCGGGCTAGGATTGCGCCCGGCGAATGTCATGCGTTTTCAGGCAGTCGTTGCCCGATTGCCGCGCCCGTGTGGCGGCGCCGCCACAGTCTTGCCACAGTGCGGCGCGGTTGCCAGCGGACAGAGCGCCGCTTAGGAGCGCGCTCTCAACCCAAACGTGAGATTACCAGCGGATGCGCCTGTCCCGCCACTTCCTGCCCGTCATGAAGGAGACCCCTTCGGACGCCCAGATCGTCAGCCACCAGCTGATGCTGCGCGCCGGCCTGGTTCGCCAGACCGCGGCCGGCATTTACGCCTGGCTGCCGCTGGGCCTGCGCGTGTTGAGGAAGATAGAGCAGATCGTGCGGGAGGAGCAGGACCGCGCCGGCGCGATCGAGATGCTGATGCCGACCATCCAGTCGGCCGAGCTATGGCGGGAGACCGGGCGTTACGATGCCTACGGCCCGGAGATGCTGCGGATCAAGGACCGGCACGAGCGCGAAATGCTCTACGGGCCCACCAACGAGGACATGATCACCGCGCTCTTCCGCGACAATGTGAAGAGCTACCGCGACCTGCCGCGCATCCTCTACCACATCCAGTGGAAGTTCCGGGACGAGGTGCGGCCCCGCTTCGGCGTTATGCGCGGGCGCGAATTCCTGATGAAGGACGCCTATAGCTTCGATCTCGACGAAGCCGGGGCGCGGCACAGCTACAATCGGATGTTCATCGCCTATCTGCGCACCTTCGCGCGGATGGGGCTGACGGCGATCCCGATGCAGGCGGACACCGGCCCGATCGGCGGCGACCTCAGCCACGAATTCATCATCCTGGCCCCTTCGGGCGAGAGCGAGGTCTTCTATCACAAAGCGTGGGAGCAGGACCGCTCGGCCGAAGCCGAAGGCGTGGATGCCGATGATCCGGCCGCATTGCAGTCTTTCGTTTCGGGTCTCACGCGCGACTATGCCGCGACGGACGAAAAGCGCGATGCGCCGCGCGAAGCCGAAGCGGGCCACGACCTCAGGCAATCGCGCGGCATCGAGGTCGGGCACATTTTCTATTTCGACACCCGCTATACGGGGCCGGACGCGATGAACATGACCGTCCAGACCGCCGACGGCGGGCAGGTCCACCCCAAGATGGGCAGCTATGGCATCGGTGTTTCTCGCCTCGTCGGCGCTATGATCGAGGCGAGCCACGACGATGCCGGCATCATCTGGCCGGAGAGCGTGGCGCCTTACCGGGTCGGGCTGATCAACATGCGCGCCGATGATGAAACCTGCGCGGTGTCCGCGGACGATCTCTACGCCAAGCTGAATGCGGCCGGAGTCGAAACGCTCTACGACGACCGGGACGAACGGGGCGGCGCGAAGTTCGCGACCATGGATCTGATCGGGCTACCCTGGCAGCTCATCGTCGGCCCGAAGGGCGTCGCGCGCGGCGTGGTGGAGCTAAAGAACCGCGCGACCGGCGAGCGCGAGGAATTGTCGGTCGAGAGCGCGCTGGCGAGGCTCACGGCGTGATCCTGTCCCGCTACGAACGGATGATCGCCCGGCGCTATCTGCTGCCGGGCAAGGGCGAGGGGTTCATCTTCCTCGTCGCCGGCATTTCGCTGGCCGCGGTGATGCTGGGCGTCGCCGCCCTCGTCATCGTGATGAGCGTGATGAACGGCTTTCGCGCCGAGCTGTTCGACAAGGTGGTGGGGCTGAACGGTCATGCGGTGATCCAGGCCTATGGCGGGCGGCTGGAAAATTGGCAGCCGATCCTGGAGACGGCGCGCCGCACGCCCGGGGTGACCGAGGCGACGCCGTTGATCACCCAGCCGCTGATGGCGAGCAATGAGGGCCGCGTGGAAGGCGCCCTGCTGCGCGGCATGCGGATCGAGGATCTGCAGAACAATGCGCTGATCCGCGACAATGTCGTGGCCGGCGATCTCGCCAATGTGCAACCCGGGACCGACAATGTCGCGATGGGCTCGCGCCTCGCCGAATTGCTGGGGGTGAGCGTCGGCTCGTCGGTCAGCCTGATCATTCCGGAGGGCCGGAGCACGCCGTTCGGCACGGTGCCGCGGATCGTATCCTACAATATCGTCGCGACCTTTGAGGTCGGGCTGTACGATTTCGACAAGGCCTACATCATCATGCCGATGGAGGATGCGCAGAGTTTCCTGCTGATGGACAATGCGATCAGCATGATCGAGGTGCAGACGAGCGAACCGGACCGGGTCGGCGAGATCGTCGCGCCGATCGCGCAGGCCGCGCCGCCGGGCGCCGCCGTGTCCGACTGGCGGCGGCTGAATGCGGAGATTTTCGACGCGCTGCAGGTGGAGCGCGTGGTGATGTTCGTGGTGCTGTCGATCATCGTCCTGGTGGCGGCGTTCAACATCCTCTCGTCGCTGATCATGCTGGTGCGTGCCAAGCACCGGGACATCGCCATCCTGCGCACGATGGGCGCCACCCGGGCGGGAATCATGAAGATCTTCATGACCGTGGGGCTCAGCATCGGGGTGCTGGGGATCGTGGCCGGGCTCCTGCTCGGCTTCCTCGGGCTTCGCTATCGCCAGCCGGTCGTGGAATTCTTCCAGGGCGTGTCGGGCAAGAATTTGTGGGATCCGACCGTGCGTTTCCTGACCGAATTGCCGTCGCGGACAGATCCGGTCGAAGTGGTGGCGATCGTGGTGATGGCGCTGATCTTGTGCTTCGTCTTCACCTTGTTCCCCGCCTGGCGCGCGTCGCGGACCGATCCGGTGCAGGTGTTGCGCTATGAGTGATGTGCTGAGTGTAACGGGCCTGAAGCGCTCGTTCGAGCAGGGCGGCGTGCGCATCGACGTGCTGCGGGGCGTGGATTTCGCGGTGCGCAAGGGCGAGATCGTGGCTTTGCTGGGGCCGTCGGGCTCGGGCAAGTCGACCTTGCTGCAGGCGGTCGGGCTGCTCGAGGGCGGCTTCGAGGGCGATATCCGCATCGAGGGCCAGCCGGCGGCATCGGTGGATGACAAGGAGCGGACACGGCTGCGGCGGGAACGGCTGGGCTTCGTCTATCAATTCCACCATCTGCTGCCGGATTTCACCGCGGCCGAGAATGTCATCCTTCCGCAGCTGATCAACGGCGCGACCCGGCCCGAAGCCAAGGAGCGGGCGGAAAGCCTGCTCGGCGCGCTGGGACTGGGCGAGCGGCTC